>NZ_JBEYZW010000074.1:0-32597 GCF_040646215.1 Streptomyces sp. NPDC046215
GGGTGGTCGCCGACTCCGGGGCCGCCGGGTCGTAGGCCGGTGGCGCTACGCCGATCGTGCCGAAGTCGGCTCCGTCCGGAGCACGCGGCCTCCCGCGTTCCCGGCCGCCGGACACGGAACGGGCCCAGGCCCGCCCCCGGACGGGGACGGGCCTGGGCCCGGGTGCTGCGAGGTCCTAGAACTCGTCGTCGAAGGCGACCGAACCCTCGACCGCCACCTGGTACGCGGAGGCGCGGCGCTCGAAGAAGTTCGTCAGCTCCTGGACGTTCTGCAGCTCCATGAAGGAGAACGGGTTCTCCGAGCCGTAGATCGGCGCGAAGCCCAGGCGCTGGAGGCGCTGGTCGGCGACGCACTGGAGGTACTCGCGCATGGACTCGGTGTTCATGCCCGGCAGGCCCTCGCCGCACAGGTCGCGGCCGAACTGCAGCTCCGCCTCCACGGCCTCCTTCAGCATGTCCGTGACCTGCTGCTGGAGCTCGTCGTCGAAGAGGTCGGGCTCCTCCTGGCGGACGGTGTCCACGACCTCGAACGCGAAGTTCATGTGCATGGTCTCGTCGCGGAACACCCAGTTGGTGCCGGTCGCCAGGCCGTGCAGCAGGCCGCGGCTGCGGAACCAGTACACGTAGGCGAAGGCGCCGTAGAAGAAGAGCCCCTCGATGCAGGCCGCGAAGCAGATCAGGTTGAGCAGGAAGCGACGGCGGTCGGCCTTCGTCTCCAGCCGCTCCAGCTTCTCGACCTCATTGATCCACTTGAAGCAGAACTGGGCCTTCTCCCGGATGGACGGGATGTTCTCCACCGCGTCGAAGGCCGCGGCGCGGTCCTCCGGGTCGGGCAGGTAGGTGTCCAGCAGCGTCAGATAGAACTGGACGTGCACGGCCTCCTCGAAGAGCTGCCGCGACAGGTACAGCCGCGCCTCGGGGGAGTTGATGTGCTTGTACAGCGTCAGGACGAGGTTGTTCGCCACGATCGAGTCACCGGTCGCGAAGAACGCGACCAGGCGGCCGATCATGTGCTGCTCGCCCGGGGACAGCTTGGCGAGGTCGGCGACGTCCGAGTGGAGGTCGACCTCCTCGACGGTCCAGGTGTTCTTGATCGCGTCGCGGTAGCGGTCGTAGAAGTCCGGGTACCGCATCGGGCGCAGCGTCAGCTCGAACCCGGGGTCGAGCAGGTTCTTCTGTTCGGACGACATTACTGGCATGCCTCGCAGGACTCGGGGTTCTCAAGGGAGCAGGCGACGGCGTCCGCGTCGGGGACGGGGGCCTGCTGCACGGGGATGGTGGCGGCGGCGCCGGCCGAGCGGGCGATCCGGGTGGCCGGGCGCGAGCGCAGGTAGTACGTCGTCTTGATGCCCTGCTTCCAGGCGTACGCGTACATCGAGCTGAGCTTGCCGATGGTGGGCGAGGCCATGAAGAGGTTCAGCGACTGGCTCTGGTCCAGGTACGGCGTACGGGCCGCGGCCATGTCGATCAGGGCGCGCTGCGGGATCTCCCAGGCGGTGCGGTAGAGGTCGCGCACCTCCTTGGGGATCCAGTTCATGTCCTGGATCGAGCCGTTGGCGTCCGTCATGGCGTCCCGCGTGGTGCGGTCCCACACGCCGAGCTTCTTCAGGTCCTCCACCAGGTAGGTGTTGACCTGGAGGAACTCACCGGAGAGCGTCTCGCGCTTGAAGAGGTTGGAGACCTGCGGCTCGATGCATTCGTACACACCCGCGATGGAGGCGATGGTGGCCGTCGGCGCGATGGCGAGCAGCAGCGAGTTGCGCATGCCCGTCTTCGCGATGCGGGCGCGCAGCGCGTCCCAGCGGTCGGCCCAGCGCTGCTCGGCGTTCGGGTAGTGGTCCGGGTGCAGCACGCCGCGCGCGGTGCGGGTCGCGGACCACGCCGGGTGCGGGCCGTGCCGCTCGGCCAGATCGGCGGACGCCTCGTACGCCGCGAGCATGATGCGCTCGGAGATCCGGGTGGACAGCTCCTTCGCCTCGGCCGAGTCGAAGGGCAGGCGCAGCCGGAAGAAGACGTCCTGGAGACCCATGAGGCCCAGGCCCACCGGGCGCCAGCGGCTGTTGGAGTTCCCGGCCTGCTCGGTCGGGTAGAAGTTGATGTCCACGACGCGGTCGAGGAAGGTCACGGCAGTGCGGACCGTGCGGTCCAGCTTCTCCCAGTCCATCTCGCCGTCGGAGCCGAGGTGCTGCGCCAGGTTCACCGAACCGAGGTTGCAGACGGCCGTCTCGCCGTCGTCGGTGACCTCAAGGATCTCCGTGCAGAGGTTCGAGGAGTGGACGACCTTGCCGGGCTCGGCGGTCTGGTTCGCGGTGCGGTTGGAGGCGTCCTTGAACGTCATCCAGCCGTTGCCGGTCTGCGCGAGGGTGCGCATCATCCGGGAGTACAGCACACGCGCGGGGATCGTCTTGATCGCCTTGCCGTCGGCCTCGGCCTTGCGGTACGCGGCGTCGAACTCGTCGCCCCACAGGTCGACCAGCTCGGGCGTGTCGGCCGGGGAGAACAGCGACCAGTCGGCGTCGGCCTCGACGCGGCGCATGAACTCGTCCGGGATCCAGTGCGCGGTGTTGAGGTTGTGCGTGCGGCGGGCCTCCTCACCGGTGTTGTCGCGGAGCTCCAGGAACTCCTCGATGTCCGCGTGCCAGGTCTCCAGGTAGACACAGGCCGCGCCCTTGCGCCGGCCGCCCTGGTTGACGGCGGCGACGGAGGCGTCCAGCGTGCGCAGGAACGGCACGATGCCGTTGGAGTGGCCGTTGGTGCCGCGGATCAGCGAGCCGCGCGAGCGGATGCGGCTGTAGGAGAGGCCGATGCCGCCGGCGTGCTTCGACAGGCGCGCCACCTGGTGGTAGCGGTCGTAGATCGAGTCCAGCTCGTCCAGCGGCGAGTCCAGCAGGTAGCAGGACGACATCTGCGGGTGGCGGGTGCCGGAGTTGAAGAGCGTGGGGGAGGACGGCAGGTAGGAGAGCGTGCTGGTGAGCCGGTAGAGCTCGGCCACGTCGTCCAGGGCCCGAGTCGAGTGGTCCTCGGCGAGGCCGCAGGCCACGCGCAGCAGGAAGTGCTGCGGGGTCTCGACGACCTGGCGGGTGATGGGGTGGCGCAGCAGGTAGCGGCTGTGCAGCGTGCGCAGGCCGAAGTAGCCGAAGCGGTCGTCGGCGCCGTCGGCCAGGGCCTTCTCGACGAGGGAGTCCAGGCGCGCGGCGTGGGTCGCGACGAACGCGGCCGTCTCGTCGGCGATCAGGCCCTCGGCGTGGCCGACCGCGACGGAGGCGGAGAAGGACGTCGCGCCCTGTCCGGCGGCCTCGTCGGCGATGGCGCGGGTGAGCAGTCGCGCGGCGAGCCGGGAGTACTGGGGCTCCTCCGAGATCAGGCCGGCGGCGGCCTCGGTGGCCAGGGACCGCAACTCGGCCTCGTCCGAGCCCGGGTGGCGGCCCCGCAGCGCGGCGGCGGCGACCTTGCCCGGGTCGGTGGCGGGCAGATCGGCGGTGAGGTCGGTCAGGGTGCGCAGCAGCGCGGTCCCGGGGCCGCCGGTCGCTTCCACGGACGCTGAGACCGGATCGGCGGGCGCGATGGTCACTGAGGCTCTCCCTCGCTCGGCAAGGGGCCGGGCGGGAGGCGCGCGACGGGCGCGTACGGGCAGCCTCGTGCATCAGGGCATGCTCGCAGCGTCCATCGGCCCAACCCGCGGGGCCCGGACGAATACAAAACGCCCGGTGCCGAAAAGGGGATTCGGCGGTGGGCGTGCTGCCGGCAGGTACTCGGACTCCTGCATGCGAAATAACGGCATACATACACCGTTGCGGGACAGTTCCGGATTTCCACCGGATTCCCCTGCGACGACAGCGAGGACGAGCATACATCTAGTGCTGACCGTCGCACGCACCACCACATCTTGTGTCGCACGGTAAGGGTGTGGGGTGGAATGTGCTAACAGAGCGCGCGGATCGGGGGCATGGCAGAGGGCCGCCGCGCCCCCTTCGAGGGGGTGCGGCGGCCCTGGGTGACCGGCGGGGTCGGCGCGCCCTCCGGAGCCCGTCCAGGGCTCTTCCAGGGCCCGCCGGGGTCGGTTCGGGGGCTTGCCTGACGGCGGTCTAATGACCGCCCGGCGCGCCGGCCGTCGCCGGGGGCAGCTCCTGCGCCACACCCGGATCGCCGATGTCCGCGGTGTAGTCCGCGGCCTTGGTCTGGTCCACGCCGTCGGGCGCCTTGAGGGCCTTCAGGACGAAGGTCGCCGCGATGACGACGATCACATTGAGCGCGAACGCGGTCAGCCCGATATACCCCTTCTCCCCAATAAGCGGAATCAGGTTGGTATTACCGAAATGGTCCTGAGTGGCGCTCGGCGTGTCATAGGCCCGCCAGGTGCCGTAGGCCATTCCGGCCGCCCAGCCGCCCAGCAGCGCCCACCGGTGGAACCAGCGGGTGAAGAGCCCGCCCACCAGCGCCGGGACGGTCTGCAGGATCCAGATCCCGCCCAGCAGCTGGAAATTGATCGCCACCGTCTTGTCCATGGTGAGGACGAAGACCAGCGCGCCCACCTTTACCAGCAGCGAGGCCAGCTTGGAGACCTTGGCCTCGTGCGCGGGGGAGGCGTCGGGCTTGAGGAAGTCCTTGTAGATGTTCCGCGTGAAGAGGTTCGCGGCCGCGATCGACATGATCGCCGCCGGCACCAGCGCGCCGATCCCGATCGCCGCGAAGGCCACGCCCGTGAACCAGTCCGGGAACATGTCCTCGAACAGCTGCGGGATGGCCAGCTGCCCGTTCTTGACCTTGACCCCCGCGGCGAGCGCCATGAAGCCGAGCATCGCCAGCAGACCCAGCATCAGCGAGTACAGGGGCAGAATCGTGGTGTTGCGGCGGATGACGTTCCGGCTCCGGCTGGAGAGCACCGCCGTCACCGAGTGGGGGTAGAGGAAGAGCGCCATCGCCGAGCCGAGGGCGAGCGTCGCGTACGCCCACTGCGCGTCCGGACCGCTCACCAGCGAGCCGCGCGGCTTGCCCGTCTCGGGGTTCTTCACCGAGAACGCGTCGTTCGCGCTGGCGAAGATGTTGTCGAAGCCGCCCAGCTTGATCGGGATGTAGATGATCGCCACGATGATCACGATGTAGATCAGCGCGTCCTTGACGAAGGCGATCAGCGCGGGCGCCCGCAGCCCCGACGAATAGGTGTAGGCCGCCAGCACGCCGAAGGCGATGAGCAGCGGCAGGTCCTTCATGAACCAGTTCGAGCCACCGCCGACCCCGAGGACGTCCAGCACGGCCTGGATGCCGACGAGCTGGAGCGCGATGTACGGCATCGTCGCGAGGATGCCGGTCAGCGCCAGCGCCAGCGACAGCCCCTTGGACCCGAAGCGCCCGCGGACGAAGTCCGACGACGTCACGTAGCCGTGCTTGTGCGAGACCGACCACAGCCGGGGGAGGAAGGTGAAGACCAGCGGGTAGCACAGGATCGTGTACGGCACCGCGAAGAAGCCCGCCGCACCGCCCGCGTAGATCGCCGCCGGGACGGCCACGAAGGTGTAAGCCGTATAGAGGTCGCCGCCGAGCAGGAACCAGGTGACCCAGGTGCCGAACGAGCGGCCGCCGAGCCCCCACTCGTCGAGGCTGTCCGCGTTCTCCGCGCGCCGCCACTTGGAAGCGACGAAGCCCATCACCGTGACGACCAGGAAGAAGAAAATGAAGACGGCGAGTGCCACGCCGTTCACGCCGTCCTTCATCGCCGCTCACCCGCCTTGCGGGTCCGCTCGTGCCGCCGGACGATCAGATAGGCGACGACGGTGAGGCCGGTCGACAGCAGGACCCACAGCATCTGGTACCAGTAGAAGAACGGGATACCGATGAACTCGGGCGTCAGCCGGGCGTAGGAGTCCACCCACAGCATGGCGACGAAGGGTACGGCCAGGCATATCCCGGCCAGGATCAGCGGCACGGTGACAACCGCTCTGCGGTCGCCTCCTGGTGGTTCTGTCATGGTGGTGACTCCCCCCTTGGTGATCACTGCGTGATGCGCAGGAAATCTAGGCGAGCTCCCGCTGGGAGTCACCCCCTGTCCGCATATCGGTATGGCAATGTCATCTGGCCGGTAAGCGCTGCCCAGTTGGCGGCCCGACGGCGATCCGCCCCGCCGATCAGCCGGACGGGCACGGTCCGGTGGGCGTTCGCAGGGACGCGCGGATCGCCGCCATGCCGCGCAGGGTCGCGGCCACTGCCCCGTCGCAGGGGCCGGTGGCGGCCGCCTCCAGGCGGCAGTCACGGCACCGGGTCTCGTCCCCGACCGGCCGGATCATCCGCTCGCAACCGCCGGTGCACAGTTGCAGGGCGGCCGGTCGCGGGGCCGGAGCGGGCCTGGCGGCGGACGGCTCGGGCATCTTGCGGAGCAGCCGGTCGCGGGTGATCCCGGCGGGGGAGTGGACCCGCTCGGGGAGCCCGGCCGTGAGCGCCTCCCGGAGATCCCCCAGGGTGGCGCCCCGCAGCAGCCATTCGCCTGCCAGCGGGGCGAGCCTCGTGATGTCCCTGCCCGAGAGTCTGAGCCGCCGCTCGCTGCGGCTCGCGGCCGCAAGGGCCTGGGCGCCACGGTCGGCCAGCGGGTGGGGAGGGTGGGAGGTGTTCTCCCTCATGTTCTTTTCAGGGGAATGACCGACGGCCCGGCGTGCCGGTTCACCGGGGGCCGGTTTGTCGTCAGCCGGTTGCGCCGGTTGCGCCGGTTCGGCGGGCCGGCCGTCGCGGGCGGCGAGGGCCTGCTCGGCGGTGAGGGGCACGTTGGAGATGAGCTGGGACGTAGCCCAGAGGCCGTCGGCCCCCTGGGCCCGCCACTGGTGGAAGTAGCCCTCCTGGGTGAGCTCCCGCTTCACGCGGGTGAGGGCCGACTTCTTGATGTTCGCCTGCCGGGCCGTGGTGGACAGCGGCTGCTCGGCGGCGCCTGCGGGGAGCGAGAGATGCCAGAGCAGGAGCCGGACGGCGTCGGCGGAGAGGCGGGGATGCCGGATGATCTCGTTCCGGACTTGGGAGAAGAAGCGCGCGGGGGCGATAACATGGGTGAGCATTCTCTGGGAGGCCCTAACTCCTGGTGGGTGTAGACCCCCGTCGCCGGTTTGTGCCCGGCTTCGGGGGTCGTTCAGTTGTGGCCCACCGTAGCGCACCGGAGGGTAACTCCCGGGTCACTTAAAGCGAGTTGGGTGCAGAGGGCGTTCGGGGAGCGCGACGGCGAAGGCGAGCGCCCGGTAGTCGACGAAGCGGCGGACGCCGCAGGTTCGGCAGCTGGCGATCCCGTTGCGCGGCGCCCACGCCTCGTGGTGGTGCTTGCAGGCGGGACGCGGCCGCGTCCGCGAGGGCGTCATGCGTGGACCGCCCGCTGGTGACGGCCCATGGCGATCCGCAGCGCGGATGCGGCGCGCAGATCCCCTTGCCGCAGGGCGAGCAAGCGTCGCGTTTTGATGCCCACGCAAGCGGCGCAGCGCCTGCCGGTCGGAAGAAGTTCGACGGTGGCCACGGGTTCCTCCTTCGGTTCTGTGTGACCAGATAACCGAGAGCCGTATGCGAGACGGGAGGACGAAGAAGGGCTGATCAACTCCCCTGCCGCCGGACGAATTTCCTTCTGCTTTACCCGCGAGCTGTGACGCATCCGGCGAGTGCGCCTACGGTGAGTCCATGCCAGGGAACAGTCGGTTGGCGGCCCGGATGCGGAAGCGTGGCCTGTCCCAGGCCGAACTGGCCGAAGAGATCAACGACGGCGTGGAGAAGCTCACCGGACGGCGCGGAAACGCCTCCGATCGAACGGTCCGCCGCTATCTGAGCGGGGAAACGCGCTGGCCGCAGGCGCGGCAGCGCGTCGTTATGGAGGCGCTGTTCGGGTGCACCGCCGAGGAGCTGGGGTTTACGCCCAGGGCGGGTAGGGCGCAGGGTGAATCAACCCCCGCGTCTCCCGTGCAGGAGGAGCCAGTGCAACGCCGCGCTTTCATCGCCGGAACCGCCCTCTCCGTGACCGCGCTGACAGGCAGTGCCAGGCCGACCGTCGGTACGGCGGACGTCCAGCGCCTGCGCGGGGCGCTGACAGCGCTCTGGCTCCTGGACGACCAGGAGGGCGGCGGCCCGGCCCTCGAAGGCCGAGCGCTGGCCTTGAGCCGACAGGCGATGAGCCTTCAGCAGAACGGCAGCGCGACGCAGCGGGTACGGGGGCGGCTTTACGGGTTGGCGGCGGCGTTCACCGCGACGGCGATGTGGGCGGCGGTGGACTCACGCCAGCTGGACCGGGCCCAGCGGCATATGGAGTCGGCGGTGACGTTGGCGGGGTTGTCGGGGGACGGGCAGATCCAGCACGAGATCTGGCGCTATGCCACCGCGCTGGCAGGTCAACGCGGGCGCTGGCAGGACGCCGTGTCCGCTTCTGAGGCCGCGATGAGAACTTCCGCGCACCGCAGCGATCCTCTGTACGCCTCTCTGAGCCACGCCAGGCTGGCGCTCTACCTCCCCCATAGCGGAATGCAATCGCGGGCATTGCGTTCCCTGGACCGGGCGGCGACCGCTTACTCCCGCGCTGACCTCAACGCGCATCGCCCGTCCTCGATGGACTTCTTCACCCACGCCGAGCTGAACGGATTGACCGGCATCACTTTCCTGCGCCTGGGCCGCTTCGCTCAAGCCGAGAGCCACATCCATAGGTGCCTATCGACCCTACGCCCCGAGCAGCATCGAAACCGCGCCCTCTATACCGTCCAATTGGCGCTGGCGCAGCTGGAGCAGGGTGACTTGGGGCAAGCCTGCGGGACGGCGCTCAGAGTCTCTCCTCCACGTGGTTCAGGGGCTAACAGTACGGTTCGACACCTTCTTGGTACCTTCAACAAAAAGCTCAACGTGCGCGCACCTGACGCTCAGTTCACACGTGACTGGAACGAGCACATTCGCGCCATCTGAGCACCAGGCGCGGGGAGGCTCGTAGCGCCGCCGCGCGCCCGGACGGGAGGCACTGGGCTACGTAGACGGCCAGGCGATCGGCTACGCCTACGCCTCCCCGCTCCCGGCGGGCAGCCGCTGGTGGGCGGGAATGCTCACGCCTCTCCCCGCGCCGGACATTGCCGAGAACGGCCGACGCACCCTGGCGCTGTTCGAGCTCATGGTCCGGAAGCCCTGGCGCGGCACCGGTAGCGCGCGGCGAATCCACGAGGAATTGTTGGCCGGGCGCTCGGAGGACCGCGTCACACTTCTGGTGGAGCCCACACATCCCAAGGTCAAGGCCCTGTACGAGCGTTGGGGTTACGAGTACGTAGGCGACCAGCAGCCGTTCCCGGACGCGCCCATCTACTCCACCATGCTGCGCCCGCTGCCGAAGCCCTGATCACCGCCGCCCGTCACTCGTCCAGGCAATCGGCCAAGAAGCGCGCCCCCCTGCCGAGGGTCTCCATATGGGCGGCATCCGAGGCCATTCCTTCGTCGCCGGTGCGGTCCAGATCGGCGCGTACCCGGTCGATGAGCGCCTGCCAGTGATCCCACTGCACCGACCCCCGGTGGAGCCGATCCGCACGGATCTGCGCGTGGGCGAGCATCAGTCTCAGGTGGTGGCAGAGCGCCTGATTGATCTCTTCGATTTCCGGCCGTGGCGGGCGGGCCGCCCGCCGCTCCAGGGCGCGGCGAACGGTGGCACGGATGGCGCCCAAGTCCAGGGGCGCCACCGTCACAGGGTTTCTCTCCGTCATGGTGGCAAGTCAAGGGCAAGCCGAGGGGCCTGCCCAGGACAGACAACGGGCTGTCTACTGAAGGCCGGCCGGACGTTTTGACACCGAGGCCACGCCTACCGGCGTACCGCCTTTACCCGCCAGATAGGCGCCGGCACCCGGCCCGCGTCGTCGGTTCGGAGCGTGTCCGGGTCCACCGTGACGTAAGCGGCGCGCCGTCACCGCCGGGGCCGTCCCGGCGGTGACGTGCGCGCTGGTCACCGGCTCGCAGGGGGCCGGAAGCCGTCACACCGGCGGCGGGTCACGGTGGGCGGTCCGTGGCGCGCGCGGCGCGGGCGGCGGCCGGAGCGGCGAATCAGCCCGGTGGATCAGCCCCGCGTCACCGCACCCTCCGGCGCTCCGAACCACTGCTCCAGCGCCTCCGCCAGCCCGGCCGTCGGCGTCCGCTCCTGCGCCCCCGCGTCGGCCGCCCAGGCCGTGAAGCCGTCCGGACGGACGAGGACCGCTGCCAGCTCCGGGCGGGACGGGCAGCCGGCCGTCAGGATGTCCACGCGGCCGGCGTACCCCGCGGCGAGGGCCCGGAGTTCCGGGTCGTCGGCGAGGTCGAGCAGGAGCGCCCGGCCTCCGTGGAGGTGGTCCGCGAGGCGGCCGCCGTCGGTGAGTTCGAGGTCCGGGGCGCTGCGGCCGGTCAGCGGGTGTGCGCCCGGCAACGCGTACCGCACCCCGGCACTGTTGAGCCGCGCGGTCAGGTACGTGGTGCCCGTGACCGTCCCCGCCAGGTCGCTGACGATCTCGCGCAGGGCCCGGGACTGCGGATCCGGGCGCATGGCCGCGACGTGGGACCGGGTCCAGTCCAGGATCTGCGCGCCGACCGGGTGCCGCTCGGAGGTGTACGTGTCCAGCAGCCCTTCCGGCGCCCGGCCGCCGATCACCGCGGCGAGCTTCCAGCCGAGGTTCATCGCGTCCCCGATGCCCAGGCTCAGCCCCTGGCTCCCGAACGCGGAGTGCACGTGCGCCGCGTCGCCCGCCAGCAGCACCCGGCCCTTGCGGTACTCGGTGACCTGGCGGGCGTGGTCGGTGAAACGGGTCGCGGTCCGCACCCCGGTGATCGTGACGTCCACGCCGGATACACGGCGCAGCCGCGCCTGGAGGTCCTCGGCGGTGACCGGGGCGTCCCGGTCGGCCGGCGGGCCGTCGAACTCCACGGTGACGACGCGGCCCGGCATCGGGCCGTAGGCGTACACCCCGGTGTCCGTGGCGGCCCAGCCGAGCTCCAGGTCCTCGGTGCCGGTCATCTCCACGACCGCCTGGTGACAGGTGATCTCCGGGTCCGTACCGGGAAACGCGAACCCCGCGAGCTTGCGGACCGTGCTGCGGCCGCCGTCGCAGCCCACGAGCCAGCCGGCGCGTATCGTCCCGGCGCCCGTCCGCACGGTGACGGCCTCCTCGTCCGCCTCGAAGCCGGTCAGCTCCACTCCCCGGCGCACGTCGACGCCGAGTTCGGCTGCCCGCTCGCCGAGCAGCCGTTCGATGTCCTGCTGCGGCACGAGGGAGATCTCGGCGGCGGGTCCGGCGTCGCCGAGGCCCGGTTCCGTACGGTCGACCAGGTCGGCGCGCAGCATGATGCCGGCGAAGTGCCCGACGTACCCGAGCCCTTGGCCCGCGGTCCCGCCTCCGTCCCCGCCGTTCCGCTCGCGCATGAACGCCCGGAAGCGGTCCATCGCCTGCTGCTGCACCTCGGCCAGCGCGGGCAGCATGCCCCGGCGGTAGAGCGCCTCGGCGCTGGGCGTGGTGATCGCCCCGCCTTTGATCGTCGGGTCCACTTCGGTGAGGCGCTCCAGGACGGCCACCCGCGCGCCTCCGAGCCGGAGCTCGCAGGCCAGCATCAGTCCGACCGGGCCGCCTCCGGCTACCACTACGTCATAGTCCATGGCGCCCACTATGAACGAGGGTCAAATGGGCCCTTGCACCGCCCTGACCAGCCATAACAGGCGCTGTGATGTCAACCCCGGTCGGTTTTCGACCGGCTCGGCCAGGCGGTGCGCGCGGCCCGCACGGTGGCCCCGCGGCGGCCGTCAGAGAAGGCGCCGCATGCAGACCCGTGGCCAGCGGTCCAGGCCGTGGGCCGCCTCCTGGCGGCGGATCGCCCGCAGGCCCGGCGTGAGGGCGTCCTCGCTCAGCACCGTGAACCCGCACCGCGCGTAATACGGCGCGTTCCACGGCACGTTGGCGAACGTCGTCAGCGTCAGCGCCCGGCTGCCGCCCGCCACGGCCCGTGCCGCCGCGTGCTCCAGCAGCCACCGGCCCACCCCCTGCCGTGCGGCCCGCGGGTGCACGGAGACCTGTTCCACGTGGAGACCGCCGTCGACGGGGTCGGCGAGCAGATACGCCACCGGGGCGCCCGCGCCGTCCACGGCCACCCACGCCAGGCCGTCCCGCTGGTAACGGGCGAGGACATCGAGGGGGAGCGGCTCGTCCTCCGCGATCTCCGCCATGCCGACGGCACGGAAGCACTCCCCGGCCGCCCTCTCGATCTCCTGGAGAACGGGCAGGTCATCGACGCCGGCTGTTCGTATGCGCATGCCAGGAATGATTCCGGCGGACCGCGCCGCGGCCAACCGGATTGTCGCTACGTGCGCCCCCGGTACGCCCGCATGGCCAGCGGTATGAACACCGCCGCGATGCCCGCCGCCCACACCAGCGACCACAGGACCGGCCGGCCCGCCTCGCCGCCCAGCAGCAGGCCGCGGAACGCGTCCGACAGGTGGGTGACGGGGTTGACGTGCACCCACGCCTGCAACCAGCCCGGCATCGTGTCGACCCGGACGAAGGCGCTGCTGGTGAACGTCAGCGGGAAGATCAGGGTGAAGGCGAAGACCTGCACCTTCTCCACGTCGCCCGCCACCATGCCGATCAGCACCGCCGTCCAGGAGACCGCCGCGGCGAAGACCATCAGCATCAGGGTGGCCGCGAGGAAGCCGCCCGGGCCGCCCGTGATCCGGAAGCCCAGCAGGGCGCCCAGGCCGATCATCAGCAGCATCGCCCAGAGCTGCTTGGCCAGGTCGGCCGCTATCCGGCCGAACAGCGGCGCTGACCGGGCGATCGGCAGGCTCCGCAGCCGGTCGAAGACGCCCTTGGTCAGATCCGTGTTGAGCGACATCGCGGTGTACATGCTCATGAACAGGGTGTTCTGGACGATGATCCCGGACAGGGCGTACTGCAAGTACTCCTTGGGCGAGCCCGCCATCTGCCCGCCGAACACGTACGTGAACAGGAACACGAACATGATCGGCGTGATGCTGTAGTCGACGAGCTCCAGCGGATTGTGTTTGACGGACACCAGGCTCCGCCACGCCATCGTGCCGGTCTGCCGCAGGGCCGCCAGCGGGCGGACCCTGCCCTTCGCGCCCAGGGACGGGGCGGCTGCCACGGCGGTCATGTCGGACTCGCCACCTTCAGCTGCTCGTCCTCGTGGGGCTCGGCGTCCTCCGGCTGTTCCGGCTCGGCGCGGTGGCCGGTGAGGGCGAGGAACACCTCGTCCAGCGAGGAGCGGCGCAGCGTCAGCTCGCCGACCGCGATGCCGGCCTGGTCCAGCCGGCGCACCACCGCGGGCATCAGGGCCGGGTCGTTCATCGGCGTGGTGATGTCCTCGCCCTCGATCCTGGTCTGCGGCCCGGCCGTCTCCGCTATCAGCGCGTGCGCGTTCGCCAGGTCGGTGGCGTGCACCGGCCGCAACTGGAGCACCTGGCCGCCGACCTGTGACTTCAGCTCGTCGGGTGTGCCTTCGGCGATCACTTCGCCCTTGTCGATCACCACGATGTCGTCGGCCAGCTGATCGGCCTCGTTCAGGTACTGGGTGGTGAGCAGGGCGGTCACGCCCTCGGCGACCAGGCCGCGCAGCATGTCCCACAGTTCGCCGCGGCTGTGCGGATCGAGGCCGGTGGTCGGCTCGTCGAGGAAGAGGATCTGCGGCCGGCCCACCAGGCTCGCCGCGAGGTCGAGGCGTCTGCGCATGCCGCCCGAGTACGTCTTGGCGGCCCGCCCGGCGGCGTCGCTCAGCTGGAAGCGCTCCAGCAGCTCGGCGCCCCGGGCCCGGGCGTCGCTCCTGCCCATGCCGAGCAGGCGGCCGATCATCAGGAGGTTCTCCGTGCCGGTCAGCTTCTCGTCGACCGCCGCGTACTGCCCGGTGAGGCCGATCACGGCCCGGACCAGGCCGGCCTCCCGCACCACGTCGTGGCCGCCGACCCGGGCCCACCCGGCGTCCGGCGTCAGCAGCGTGGCGAAGATGCGGACCGCGGTGGTCTTGCCCGCGCCGTTGGGCCCCAGCATGCCGAGCACGGTGCCGGTGCGGGCCGCGAGGTCCACCCCGGCCAGTGCCCGGGTCTCCTTGAACGTTTTGGCCAGGCCCTCCGCCTGGATGGCGTAGTCCATCGGACGTTCCCCTTGGTTCCACAGTCGCGGGCGCGCGTGTCACGTCTCCCATCCACTGTGACCCATGCCACTGACATCCCGCGCGGCAGAACCCAAAGGCTCACGTGCAGTGCCCGTCCGGCTACGTCCCCGCGGGCGCCCTTCTCACTCCGTCGGCCGCCGCAGCCGCGCCACGAACTTGTACCGGTCGCCGCGGTACACCGAGCGCACCCACTCCACCGGCTCGCCCTTGGCGTCCACCGAGTGCCGGGACAGCATCAGCATGGGCAGGCCCACGTCCGTGCCGAGCAGCCCCGCCTCCCGGGGGGTGGCCAGGGACGTCTCGATCGTCTCCTCGGCCTCCGCCAGGCGGACGTCGTAGACCTCGGCCAGGGCGGTGTAGAGGGACGTGTACTTCACCAGGCTCCGGCGCAGCGCCGGGAACCTCTTCGCGGACAGGTGGGTCGTCTCGATCGCCATCGGCTCCCCGCTGGCGAGCCGCAGCCGCTCGATGCGCAGGACCCGCCCGCCGGCCGTGATGTCGAGCAGCGAGGACAGCCGGTCGTCGGCGGTGACGTAGCCGATGTCCAGCAGCTGTGAGGTGGGTTCGAGGCCCTGGGCCCGCATGTCCTCCGTGTACGAGGTCAGTTGCAGCGCCTGCGAGACCTTGGGCTTCGCCACAAATGTCCCCTTGCCCTGGATGCGCTCCAGGCGCCCCTCGACCACCAGCTCCTGGAGGGCCTGGCGGACGGTCGTGCGGGAGGTGTCGAACTCCGCGGCGAGGGTGCGCTCCGGGGGCACGGGGGTGCCGGGGGGCATGGTTTCGGTCATGTCCAGCAAGTGGCGTTTGAGCCGGTAGTACTTGGGGACGCGCGCGGTGCGCGCGCCGCCCGCCGCGCCGCCGCTCTCCGTCGTACCGCTCTCGGTCGCCATCGTCTGCCTTCCCGACTCCGATCCTGCTGCTGTCACCGGCTCCTCCGTCTGTCGCGGTCACATCGTGGCACGGGCAGAGCCCGAGGGGCCCGGTGATGGCCCGGCCGACCTCGAGGTGTCGGTCCGGTAACGGAGCCGACAGCGACTCTTATACACCCTTGACACCCAAAAAGGTCTAGGCCAAGCTGCGGGCACTGGTCTAAACCATTAAAGACCACATTCGGTCCTTGAGGAGAGTGCTGTGAAGCGAGGGCTCATAGCGGCGACGGGTGTCGCGGCCATGCTGGTGAGTGTTGCTGCCTGTGGGTCCAGCGACAGTGACAAGGGATCGGGCGACGACGGGGGCAAGGCCAAGAGCCTCACCGTCTGGTTCATGGATGGCTCGAATCCGGCGGGTTGGACGAAGACCGTTCAGGCCGAGTTCGAACAGAAGACCGGCGCCAAGCTCAATATCCAGGTCCAGAAGTGGGACGGCATCCAGCAGAAGCTGACCACGGCCCTCTCCGAGTCCAGCCCCCCGGACGTGATCGAGATCGGGAACACCCAGACCCCGTCCTACGCCCGGACCGGCGGCCTCGCCGACCTCGGGGAGCTGAAGAAGGAGATCGGCGCGGACTGGACCGAATCCCTCAACAAGCCCGCCGTCTTCGAGGGCAAGCAGTACGCCGCCCCCTGGTACGCCGCCAGCCGTGTCGTCATCTACAACAAGAAGATCTGGGCCGACGCCGGCGTCAAGGACATCCCCAAGACCCGCGCCGACCTCTTCAAGGCGTTCGAGGCCATCGAGAAGAAGGGCGACGCCGAGCCGCTCTACCTGCCCGGCCAGAACTGGTACTTCTTCGACGGCCTGACCATCGGCACCGGTGCCGACCTGGTGAAGAAGGACGGCAAGAAGTACGTGTCCAACCTCGGTGACCCCAAGGTCGCCAAGGCCATGGACATCTACAAGCAGTACCAGGCGTTCAGCAAGGCGCCCAAGGACAAGGACGAGGCCACCCCGCAGCAGGCCGACATCTTCGCCAAGGGCAAGACCGGCGCGTTCATCGGCATGGGCTGGGAAGCCAAGACCGCCATCAAGGCGAACCCGCAGATCGAGAAGGAGATCGGCTTCTTCACCCTCCCCGGTGAGAGCGCCGACAAGCCCGAGGGCGTCTTCCTCGGCGGCTCCAACCTCGCCGTCGCCACCGGCAGCAAGAAGCAGGAACTCGCCAAGGAGTTCCTGAAGATCGCGCTGTCCGACAAGAACGAGGCCGCCCTGGCCAAGGAGGTCGGCTCGATCCCCAACAAGGAGTCCCTGCTCGCGAGCGTGAAGGGCAACCCGGCCGCCGAGGCCGCCGCCCCCGCCGCCAAGGGCGGTGGCACCACCCCGCTGATCCCCGAGTGGGCCGCGGTGGAGAACGCCCCGAACCCGATCAAGGCTTACATGACGGCCGTCCTGGGCGGGAAGTCGCCGGAGGATGCCGCCAAGCAGGTCGAGGCCGACATGAACAAGCGCCTCAGCCAGAAGCAGTGACCTCCGCCGGTGGTACGGGGGCCGGCACCCGCCCGCCCCCGTACCGCCGCGCGCGTCACGCACCACAGTTCAACAGGTTTCACAGGGGAGAAGGCGGACGACGATGTCAGCGCAGATCGAAGAGGTGGCGGCCGAGCCCGCCCCCCGGATCGGCAAAGGCGGCGCCCCGCCGCCGCCCCGCGGGAACCGGGAGCGGGCCGCCCGGAGCGTCCCGTACCTCCTGATCCTCCCCGCCGCCGCCGTCACGGTGCTGCTGCTCGGCTGGACGATGGTCAAGAACGGCATGCTGTCGTTCCAGAACCTCAACCCGCGCCAGCTCATCCAGCACGTCACCGAGTGGAACGGCGTCGACAACTACACGGAAACGCTCGGCAGTTCCGCATTCTGGGACGTCACCGTCCGCTCCGTCGCCTTCACCGCGGCCAACGTCGTCCTGATCATGACGGCCGGCTGCCTGATCGGGCTGCTGCTCGCCCGACTCGGCACCAAGCTGCGGCTGTTGCTCTCCCTCGGCCTCGTCCTCGCCTGGGCCATGCCCGTCGTCGCCGCCACCACCGTCTTCCAGTGGCTCTTCGCCCAGCGCTTCGGCGTCGTCAATTACGTCCTGGACGCCCTCGGCTGGCACGCGATGGCCGACTACAACTGGACCAGCGGCCAGTTCTCCACGTTCTTCGTGATCACCGTGCTGATCGTCTGGCAGTCGGTGCCCTTCGTGGCCATCAACCTCTACGCGGCGACGACCACGATCCCCAAGGAGCTCTACGAGGCGGCCTCGCTCGACGGCGCCGGGCCCTGGAAGCAGTTCACCTCGGTGACCTTCCCCTTCCTCAAGCCGTTCTTCCTCGCCACGACGTTCCTCGAAGTCATCTGGGTCTTCAAGTCCTTCACCCAGGTCTTCGCGATCAACGAGGGCGGCCCCGACCGGCTCACCGAGACCCTGCCGGTCTACGCGTTCGTCGAGGGCATGGGCAACCAGCACTTCGGCATGGGCGCCGCGATCTCCATCCTCACCATCGTGATCCTGCTGGCCCTGACGGCGTACTACCTGCGCCTTGTTCTCAAGCAAGAGGAGGACGAGCTGTGAGGCGCTCCTTGCTCGGCCGCGTCTGGCCCGGGGCGACCGCCGTCGTCCTCTTCGCCGCCTTCGCGTTCCCCGTCTACTGGATGTTCGCCACGGCCTTCAAGGCCAACAAGGACATCGTCAGCGACACGCCCGTCTGGTTCCCGACCAGCCCCACCTTCGAACACTTCACCAGGGCGGTGGACGCCGACGGCTTCTGGACCTTCGTCGGCAACTCCCTCACCGTCACCCTCGTCGCGGTCGGCCTGTCGCTGGTGATCGCGCTGCTCGCGTCGTTCGCGATCGCCCGCATGCGCTTCAAGGGCCGCAAGAGCTTCATCCTCGTGATGATGATGGCCCAGATGGCCCCCTGGGAGGTCATGGTCATCGCCTACTACATGATCGTGCGCGACGCGGAGATGCTGAACAGCCTCGTCCCGCTCACCGCCATCTACACGGTCATGGTCCTGCCCTTCACCGTCCTGACGCTGCGCGGCTACGTCGCCGCCGTGCCCAAGGAGCTGGAGGAGTCCGCGATGGTCGACGGGTGCACCCGCACCCAGGCGTTCATCAAGGTGATCTTCCCGCTGCTCGCCCCCGGTCTGATGGCCACCTCGCTCTTCGGCTTCATCACCGTCTGGAACGAGTTCCCGATGGTCCTGATCCTCAACAAGGACCCCGCCACGCAGACCCTGCCCCTGTGGCTGACCGGCTTCCGCACCACCTTCGGCGACGACTGGGGCGCCACCATGGCCGCCTCGTCCCTCTTCGCCGTGCCGATCCTCATCCTCTTCGTCATCCTCCAGCGCAAGGCGGTCGGCGGTCTTACGTCCGGCGCAGTGAAGGGCTAGCACTTACCCCATGGACACGCTCACCCGCGACGCCCTCACGGTCCTGCAGCCCGGCTTCACCGGCACCACGGCACCCGCGTGGCTGCTCCGCAGACTCGGTGAGGGGCTGGCCTCCGTCGGCCTCTTCGGCCGCAACATCACCTCGCCCGAGCAGCTCGCCGCCCTCACCGCGCAACTGCGCGCGGAGCGGGAGGACGTGCTCGTCGCCATCGACGAGGAGGGCGGGGACGTCACCCGCCTGGAGGTCCGCACCGGCTCCTCCTTCCCCGGCAACCTCGCGCTCGGCACCGTCGACGACACCGCCCTGACCCGGTCCGTCGCCCGCGAGCTCGGCCGCCGCCTCGCCGCCTGCGGCGTCAACCTCAACTGGGCCCCGTCCGCCGACGTCAACTCCGACCCGGACAACCCCGTCATCGGCGTACGGTCCTTCGGCGCCGACCCCGACCTGGTCGCCCGGCACACCGCCGCCTACATCGCGGGCCTGCAGTCCGCCGGCGTCGCCGCCTGCACCAAGCACTTCCCCGGTCACGGCGACACCGCCGTCGACTCCCACCACGACATGCCGCGCGTCGACGCGGACCTCACCACCCTCTACGCCCGGGAGCTCGTCCCCTTCCGGGCCGCCGTCGCCGCCGGGACCCGGTCCGTGATGAGCGCGCACATCCTGCTGCCCGCCCTCGACACGGACCTCCCTGCCACCCTCAGCCCGGCCGCCCTGCACGGCCTGCTGCGCGCGCCCGTCACCGCCGGCGGGCTCGGCTTCGACGGGCTGATCGTCACCGACGGCATGGAGATGCAGGCCATCGCCGGCACCTACGGCATCGAACGCGGCAGCGTCATGGCCGTGGCCGCGGGCGCCGACGCGATCTGCGTCGGCGGCGGCCTGGCCGACGAGGACACCGTGCTGCGGCTGCGCGACGCGCTCGTGAGCGCCGTGCGCACCGGAGCCCTCGCCGAGGAGCGGCTCGCCGACGCGGCCGCGCGGGTACGCGCCCTGGCGCGCTGGACCTCGGAGGCGGGCGCGGACGAGGAGGGGACCGCGCCCGCCTCCGATGTGGGCCTCGCCGCCGCCCGCCGTGCCCTGCGCGTCACGCCCGACGGCACGGACGCCCGGCTCACCGGGCCCGCCTACGTCGCCGCGTTCACTCCCGTCGCCAACATCGCCGTGGGCGACGAGACGCCGTGGGGGGTCGCCGCCGAGCTCACCCGGCTGCTGCCCGGCACCGGGACCGGCACGTACGGGCACGACGAGACCGGCACGGACCGGCTGCTGCGGGACGCGGGGGAGCGGCGGATCGTCGCCGTGGTCCGCGACGTCCACCGGCACCGGTGGATGGGCGAGGCCCTGGCCGCGCTCCTGGCCGCCCGCCCGGACACGGTCGTGGTCGAGATGGGCCTGAACCAGGCACCTCCGGCGGGCGCGCTGCACATCGCCACGCACGGGGCGGCACGGGTGTGCGGCCTTGCGGCAGCCGAGGTCATCGCGGGGGTGTGACAACGCCGGGCGGGCTGAAATCAGCCCGTCCGGCGCTTGCGAACCAGTGCGGGGCGGAGCCCCGCTCTTTACAGCCCCTGCCAGGCCGGCTTATTGGCGTAGGTGTGGCGGAAGTAGTCGGCCAGCTTCAGCTTTGACGCCGCGGCCTCGTCCACGACGACCGTCGCGTGCGGGTGCAATTGCAGCGCCGAGGCCGGCACCAGCGCGGAGACCGGGCCCTCGACCGTCTGGGCCACGGCGTCGGCCTTGCCCTCGCCCGTGGCCAGCAGCACCAGGTGGCGGGCCTCCAGGATGGTGCCGATGCCTTGGGTGATGACGTGGTGCGGCACCTGCTCGATGTCGCCGTCGAAGAAGCGCGCGTTGTCGACGCGGGTCTGCTCCGTCAGCGTCTTGATGCGGGTGCGGGAGGCCAGCGAGGAGCACGGCTCGTTGAAGCCGATGTGCCCGTCGGTGCCGATGCCGAGCAACTGGAGGTCCACCCCGCCGGCCGCGGGCAGCGCCCGGTCGTACGCCTCGCAGGCGGCCTGGACGTCCTCGGCGGTGCCGTCGGGGCCCATGAAGGAGTCCGGAGTCAGCCCGAGCGGCTCCACGACCTGGCGCAGGACCACCGAACGGTAGGACTCGGGGTGGTCGGCGGGCAGGCCGACGTATTCGTCGAGCTGGCAGATGCGGGCGCGCGAGGCGTCCACGGCACCGGCTCGGACCTTGGCGGCCAGCGCCTCGTAGATGGGCAGCGGCGTCGAGCCGGTGGCCACGCCGAGCAGAGCGCCGGGCTTGCGGCGCAGCAGGGCGGCCATGGCCTCCGCGATGAGTTCGCCGCCTGCCTGGGCGTCCTGAACGATGACAACTTCCACGCTGGGGCCTGCCGATCTGGAGATCTGGACAATGGGGACTGTGGTATAGACCAATTTAGCAGAACGGGCACGGCGGACACGGCGCGCGGTCCGGCGGGTGTGGCGCGCCGCGGGCGCGCGGACAGGCGCCGGCCCGGGGGCGGGGGAGAGTGGGGAGAAGTGAAAGCGGGTGAAGGCGTGGGAGCCCCTGACACCACTTCGGGCCGCGGCGCCTGGCCGGGACCCTCGACCCGACCGGCACCGCAGCCCGGAGCCGACGTCGGCCCACCGGAGGCGCGGGGTGTGCGGACCCCGCGGCCGGTGCGGCCGACTGGAGACCGGGCGCGATCAGGGCAGAGGGCGCCGGGTCTCGGTCCGCCCTCCTGTGCGGGGAGGGCGGAGACTTTGCCCCTTCATTGTGGACTAGACCATTCTTCACTGTCCATGCCCGGGACCCCGCCGGACGGAACGAAATGAGATTCCCCGCCACGGGTAGGCTCACAGCCGTGCCCTCCATGAACGACCTCGTACGCCAGCACACCGCCCTGGGCGACTCCGACCTGGAGTGGCTGCACCTGCTGGTCTCGGAGTGGCAGCTGCTCTCCGACCTGTCCTTCGCCGACCTCGTCCTGTGGGTGCCCACACTCGACGGCACCCGCTATGTCTCGGTCGCCCAGATGCGGCCCAATACCGGGCCGACCTCCTACCAGGACGACATGGTCGGCCACCTCGTGCCGCGCGGCCGCCGCCCCATGCTCGACGCCGCCCTCGACGAGGGCCGGATCGTCCGGGAGGGCGACCCGGAGTGGCGCGAGGAGGTGCCGGTCCGGGTCGAGTCCATCCCGGTCCGCCGGGAGGGACGGGTGCTCGGTGTCATCGCCCGCAACACCAACCTGCTGACGGTGCGGACGCCGAGCCGGCTGGAGCTCACCTACCTCCAGAGCGCCTCCGACCTCGCCCAGATGATCGCCAACGGGGCCTTCCCCTTCCCCGGCCAGCAAGTCGACATGGACGCCTCGCCGCGGGCCGGCGACGGCCTGATCAGGCTCGACGCCGACGGGGTCGTCCAGTACGCCAGCCCGAACGCGCTGTCCGCCTACCACCGGCTCGGCCTCGCCGCCGATCTCGTGGGGCATCATCTGGGCGAGACCACCGCTCAGTTGGCGCCGTCGCGCGGGCCGGTCGACGAATCGCTGGCCAAGCTCGCCAGCGGCTGGGCGCCGCGCGGCTTTGAGGTCGAGGGCAGCGACGGCGTCATCCAGCTTCGGGCCATTCCGCTCAAACCCAAGGGAAACCACATCGGTTCACTCGTACTCCTGCGCGATGTCACCGAACTGCGTCGGCGAGAGCGCGAGTTGATCACGAAGGACGCGACCATCCGGGAGATTCACCACCGGGTGAAGAACAACTTGCAGACCGTAGCCGCGCTGCTCCGGCTCCAGGCCCGCCGGATCGGCTCGCCCGAGGGGCGGGAGGCGCTGGAGGAGGCGGTGCGCCGGGTCGGCTCGATCGCCATCGTCCACGAGACGCTCTCGCAGAATCTGGACGAGCGCGTCGAATTCGACGAGATCGCCGACCGGGTCCTGGCCATGGTCGCCGAAATCTCCCCCGGCCGGGTGGCCGGGCGCCGCACGGGCCGTTTCGGGATACTCGACGCCGAGGTGGCGACCCCGCTGTCGATGGTGCTGACCGAATTGCTCCAGAACGCCATGGAACACGGCTTCGGCCCCGGCGAGCGGGGCACCGTGGAGATCACCGCCGTCCGCAGCGGCCTCCGGGCCGACGCCCGGCTGCTGATCTCGGTCCAGGACGACGGCCGGGGCCTGCCCGAGGGCTTCGACCCGCAGCGGGCCGGCAATCTCGGCCTGCAGATCGTGCGCACTCTGGTGGAGGGCGAGATGGGCGGAACGTTCGACATGGTGCCGGCGCCTGGGCGGGGCACCCGGGTCGTCCTGGACCTCCCGGTCACGGCCGAGAAGTCCTGAACGCTCCGTTTGCGGTCGGGTGTCTCGTCTGCGGGTGCGTGGTGGCTGGTCGCGCAGTTCCCCGCGCCCCTTGCCGTGCCCGGCAGGGTGCTGAGCCCCCGGGCTCACATGCTCCGTCGGCAGTCGGATGTCTCGTCTGCGGGCGCATCGTGGCTGGTCGCGCAGTTCCCTGCGCCCCTTCGGGCGCGCACCGCACAGCACTGAGCCCCGGACCCAAGCGGGTCCGGGGCTCAAAGCTCGTTGCTTACTGCTTGGCGCATCGGGGGGTACTGCGCGCTGCGGCTCGGGGGCCGAGGGGCGACGTCAGGCGGTGGCGTTACGCGCCCGGTTGCGAGCGGCACGGCGCTTCATGGCGCGGCGCTCGTCCTCACTGAGGCCGCCCCAGACGCCGGAGTCCTGGCCGGACTCGAGCGCCCACTGCAGGCACTGCTCCATCACGGGGCAGCGGCGGCAGACGGCCTTGGCTTCCTCGATCTGCAGCAGCGCAGGACCGGTGTTGCCGATGGGGAAGAAGAGCTCAGGGTCTTCCTCGCGGCAAACGGCGTTGTGACGCCAGTCCATGGCTGCTCCATCTCCTCGTAATTGCGGCTACGTTGCTTGTGAATGTGAACGCTTTCACGAATCCCCCCGCAAGGGAAGGGCTGACGACCAGTCGGAACTGGGGCAGTCCAGGAAAAAGGGAGGGGGTTCGGGCTGAGTCGGGGAGGCTTGATGAGCGGCCGTCCCGATCGCCATGAAGAGACTCGCAAACCTCGGCGGCGGATACAACCCCTTCTGGAAAGTTTTTTTTGATTCCTCGGTGTCGGCTAGGTCACAGCCGTACTTCCAGGGGGTGGAACCCAGCCTAAACGTTCGAGTGGAAGGACTTTAGGCCCTACCACTCACACAATCACACGCAGTGCACGGCGAACGCCTGTGAACGTCACGCTTCTGCGCAGTCCGAGGTGGTCACCGTCCATCTGGAAGGGCAACGGGGCCTGGGAATGCAAGGTGAAGGCGGTCTCGTCATGCAGTGACACGGCGTGTTTGCCGTGCGGTCCGCGCTCGGGCGTCGACGTCAGCAGCTGGGTGACGTAGCGGCCGGCCGTGGTGGCGGAGATCTTGGTGAATCCCAGCACGTCAAGGGCGGTGTCGAAGGACGCCTGCGGCGACGCGTAGATCGGCCGGTTGCCCAGATACGTCCACGGCGCGGTGTTGCAGATTATCGACATGACGAGATTCTCGAGTGGCTCCTCGCCCGGCCGTTCGAGCGTGATGGAGCCGTGCCGACGGCTCGGCTCGCCGAGGAATTGACGCATCACCTGTCGCACATACAGAGCATGTGTCGAACGCTTGCCGCGCTCGCGCTGCTGCTCCACCCGGCCCACGACACCCGCGTCGAACCCGAATCCGGCACAGAAGGTGAACCAGCGGGACGGGACGCCCTCGTCCTCCGTGCCCGGAGTGCCGGCCGCCAGACCCAGACCGACCGTGCGTTCGGTCCCCTCGCGGAGCGCGCTCAGCAGGGCGCCCGTCGCCTCCACCACCTCGTTGGGCAGACCCAGCGCGCGGGCGAAGACGTTCGTGGAGCCGCCGGGCACCACGGCGAGCCGGGGCAGGCCCTCCGGGTCGGGGCCGTTGTGCAGCAGACCGTTGACGACCTCGTTGACCGTGCCGTCGCCGCCGAGCGCGACCACGAGGCCGGTGTTGCCGTCCTCCGCCGCCCGGCGCGCGAGATCGCGTGCGTGTCCCCGGTACTCGGTGGTGGCGACCTCCAGCTTCAGGTCGCTGGCGAGCGCGTGCACCAGGACATCGCGAGTACGGGCACTGGTGGTGGTGGCCGAAGGGTTGACCACGAGAAGCGCACGCATGCGCGCCAGCCTACCTACCTGTGGGTACACGGCCCATCCCCGGCCCGCCTTCCGTGGCCGCCACAGCCCCCCTCGCGGCGTCGGTGTGCGGTTACCCTGCAAGGGTGAGCAGCAAGCAGTCCGCGCCGAAAAACGCCCGTAAGAGCACCGCGCAGAAGCAGCGGAAGCAGACGCCCGAGCCGGCCGCCGAGCCGGTCGCCGAGCCGAGCGGTCCGCGGCCGTCCCGGTTGACGGCTGCCGCCGCGCTGACCGCTCTCGAAGGCGTCGCCCTGGCCCTGGGCGGGGTGTATCTGCTGGTCATGGGGCTGCTGGGCAAGCCTGACAGCCCGCAGCAGGCGGAGATGGGCGGGCTGACGGTGCTGGCCCTGGCCGCGCTGCCGCTGGTGGCGGCGCGCGGACTGTGGCTGCGGCGGCGCTGGAGCCGGGGGCCCGCGATGATCACCCAGATCATGGCGATGCCCGTCGCCTATACGTTCGTCAACGGGGGCGGAGCGCTGATCGCGGCGGGCATCGCCCT
This sequence comes from Streptomyces sp. NPDC046215, assembly GCF_040646215.1. NCBI lineage: Bacteria > Bacillati > Actinomycetota > Actinomycetes > Kitasatosporales > Streptomycetaceae > Streptomyces > Streptomyces sp. NPDC046215. The sequence continues at coordinate 25,109 of NZ_JBEYZW010000074.1, forward strand.
CGCGCTCGTCGCCCTGGCCACGCTGGCGCTGGTGGTGAACCCGACGGCCACCGAGGCCCTCGGCATCGGTCCCCGCGAGACGTAAGTCCGCGGGAAGCCCGCCGAGGGCGCGCTACTCCTCGATCAGCAGCCGCTCCCGCAGCTGGGCCAGGGTGCGGGCCAGCAGCCGGGAGACGTGCATCTGGGAGATCCCGACCTCCTGGGCGATCTGCGACTGGGTCATGTTGCCGAAGAACCGCAGCAGCAGGATCTTCTTCTCGCGCGGCGGCAGATCCTCCAGCAGCGGCTTGAGCGACTCGCGGTACTCGACGCCCTCCAGCGCCTCGTCCTCCGCGCCCAGGGTGTCGGCGACCGCCGGCGACTCGTCGTCGGTGTCGGGGACGTCCAGGGACAGGGTGCTGTAGGCGTTGGCGGACTCCAGGCCCTCCAGCACCTCCTCCTCGGAGATCCCCAGCTGCTCGGCCAGCTCGTGGACCGTGGGCGAGCGCCCGTGCCGCTGGGAGAGCTCGGCCGTCGCCGTCGTCAGGGCCAGCCGCAGCTCCTGGAGCCGGCGCGGCACGCGCACCGCCCAGCCCTTGTCCCGGAAGTGCCGCTTGATCTCGCCGACCACCGTGGGGGTCGCGTAGGTGGAGAACTCCACCCCGCGGTCCGGGTCGAAGCGGTCGACGGACTTGATCAGGCCGATGGTGGCGACCTGGGTGAGATCGTCCAGCGGCTCGCCGCGGTTGCGGAAGCGCCGCGCCAGGTGCTCCACCAGGGGCAGGTGCATCCGCACCAGGTGATTGCGCAGCTCGGCCCGCTCGGGCGAGCCGTCCGGCATGGCGCGCAGCTCGATGAACAGCGCCCGGGCACCGCTGCGGTCGTTCGCGTTCGGGTGCCGCTGCCACTGCTGGTGCTGGTGCTGATCCATGTGGTCCGCCCGCTCTGGTGGGTCGCTCGCCTCGCCCGGCACCGGGGTCACCGGATCTCCCGGATCCTCCGGGAGCACGCGGGCAGGCTGCTGCGGGATGGCCGGGGTACGCACTCCCCGCGACGATGCAGTACTCACGGAGCCCCCTCTTCCGTCACGGCTGTCCGGGGCCGGCGCCGCGCTTCTTGTGCAGGCTGATGCTGACCGTACGGTCCTCCGCGACCGTCGAGTCGACCTCGCCGGCCAGGGCGGAGAGCACCGTCCAGGCGAAGGTGTCGCGCTCGGGCGCGCGGCCGTCCGTGGTGGGTGCCGAGACCGTCACCCGGAGCGCGTCGCCCACCAGGCGGAAGACGCAGCTGAGTACGGAGCCGGGAACGGCCTGTTGCAGGAGGATCGCGCACGCCTCGTCCACCGCGATGCGCAAGTCCTCGATCTCGTCGAGGGTGAAGTCCAAGCGGGCCGCCAGACCGGCTGTCGCCGTCCGGAGCACCGACAGGTAGGCACCCGCAGCGGGCAGCCGGACTTCCACGAAGTCCTGGGTCCCGGGCTCGCCTGCGATTGGGGACACCCTCACCTCCAAGGTGGCACAAGCTTCTTGAGCTGTTACGAGCACCGGCCCCGCGCCCTGTAGGGGAGCCCTTCGGACGAAGGGTGGCACGGCCCGGTGCGGCACATGGTTCGGCTGCGACGCTATCGCGATCTGCGGTTCCGTGGAGCAGCCCCGCGACTGTCACTCATGGTAAACCCATGAGCACGGACAGTGGCTAGGGGCTTGCGGTCTCAAATCGAAAGAGCGGTCGCCCTGTTGGGATTTTCGTCACTCTGCGCGAGCGCCGCAAGAGTGTGGAGCGCTTCTCCGGACATCCGTTGCCCCGTCCATTCGTCCAGCGGCTCGGCGCCGAAGGATGTGTAGAACGCGATCGAGGGTGCGTTCCAGTCCAGCACTGACCATTCGAAACGCTGATACCCCCGGTCCACGCAGATGCGGGCGAGCTCCGCGAGGAGCGCCCGGCCGTGGCCCTCGCCGCGGGCCCGCGGCCGTACGTAGAGATCCTCCAAGTAGATACCGTGCGTACCCGTCCAGGTGGAGAAGTTGCGGAACCAGAGGGCGAAGCCGACCGGTTCGCCGGGCGAGCCGCCCTGCTCGGCGACCGGTGCGTCACTCTCCGCTATCAGCGCGAAGACCGCCGGATGCTCCCCGAACAGTGCCTCGCGCAGCTGCTCCTCGCTCGCCCGAGCCTCCTCCAGCGCCCGTTCGTATGCCGCGAGTTCACGGATCATCGCATGGATGGCGGGAACATCGGCGGCCGTAGCGGGTCGGATCATGTGTGCATGCTAGCGGGCGGCGGTGACAGCGCCCCGGCAGCCGGGGCCCGGCCCCGCCCCGCCTCAGACGATCCGCTCGTCCACATAGCACCAGCGCCAGCTCTGCCCCGGCTCGAAGCTGCGCATCAGCGCGTGCCCGCTCTCCGCGAAATGCCCGGTGGCGTGCCGGAACGGCGACGAGTCGCAGCACCCCACATGGCCGCAGACCAGGCACAACCGCAGCTGCACGGGGTGGCTGCCCGCGGCGGCGCACTCCGGGCAGGTCTCGGTCAGCGGGGCCGGCTCGGGGCGCGGCAGCGCGGGAACGTGCGGACACTCGCTCATGATTGCCAGGTTAGATCGCCTTGCCGACAGCCCGGCGGGGCCGGCCGACTCCCGGAAGGACGGGCGGGGACCGATGGACGTCATGCCGCTGCTGCTGCTCGTCGCGGGCAGCGCCGCCATCGCCGGTGCGGCGCGCCGCACCCCCGTGCCCGCGCCCCTGCTCCTGGTCGCCGCCGGGCTGCTCGCCGCGTACGTGCCCGGGGTGCCCGACTACACCCTCGACCCGCACATCGTGCTCCCCCTGCTGCTGCCGCCCCTGCTGCACACGGCCGCGCTCGACAGCTCGTACCTGGACCTGCGGGCCAACCTGCGGCCCGTCGCGCTGCTGTCGGTCGGCTACGTGCTCTTCGCGACCCTCGCTGTCGGCTACGTGGCCTACCTCGTCGTCCCCGACCTGCCGCTGACCGCGGCCCTCGTGCTCGGCGCCGTCGTCGCCCCGCCCGACGCCGTCGCCGCCACCGCCATCGCCCGGCGCCTGGGCCTGCCCTCCCGCATCACGACGATTCTCCAGGGCGAGTCCCTGGTGAACGACGCCACCGCGATCACCGCCTTCAAGGTGGCGCTCGCCGCCGCCGTGGGCGAGGGGGCGACCTGGGGCGAGGGGCTGCGCGAATTCGCGATCGCGTCGATCGGCGGGATCGGCGTCGGGCTGATCCTCATGGTCCCCCTGCACTGGCTGCGCAAGCGCCTGCGCGAGCCCCTCCTGCAGAACACCCTCTCCCTCCTCATCCCCTTCGCCGCCTACGCCGCCGCAGAACAGGTCGAGGCGTCCGGGGTGCTCGCCGTCGTGGTCGTCGCCCTCTACCTCGGACACCGCTCCTGGCAGGTCGACTTCGCGACCAGGCTCCAGGAGGCGGCCGTGTGGCGAATGGTCGCCTTCATCCTGGAATCCACCGTCTTCGCGCTCATCGGCCTCCAGCTGCCCGTGGTGCTGCGCGGCCTCGGCGAGTACAGCTTCGAGGAGGCCGCCGCCTGGTACGCATCCGCCGTGTTCGCCGCCGTCGTGGCCGCCCGGTTCCTCTGGGTCTACCCCGCGACGTTCCTGCCGCGCGCCCTCTCCCCGCGCCTGCGCGAACGCGAGCGCGACACCACGTGGAAGGGCGCGCTCGTCGTCGGCTGGGCCGGGATGCGCGGCGTCGTCTCCCTCGCCATCGCCTTCTCGATCCCCGTGACCACCCACAGCGGTGAGGCGTTCCCGGCCCGCAACCTCGTCCTCTTCCTCACGTTCACCACGGTGATCGGCACGCTCGTCGTCCAGGGCCTCACGCTGCCCCCGCTGATCCGCCGGCTGCGGCTGCCCGTCCCCGACGCCGGGGCCGCCACCCTCGCCGAGGCGCAGGCCCAGAGCGAGGCGTCCGCCGCCGCCGAGCGCCGCCTGACCGCACTCCTCGCCGACGAGCGCAACGCCCTCCCGCCACCCCTCGCCGACCGCCTCCGCACGGTCATGGACCGGCGCCGCAACGCGGTCTGGGAGCGGCTCGGCGCGGTCGACGAGATCACGGGGGAGTCGGCCGACGACACCTACCGCCGCCTGGCCCGGGAGATGATCGGCGCCGAGCGCGAGGTCTTCGTGTCGCTGCGCGACGCCCGGCGCATCGACGACGAGATGCTGCGGACGCTGCTGCGCCGGCTGGACCTGGAGGAGGCGGCGGCCTACCGGGAGGAGATGGGCTGAGCAGGCTGCTGCCCGGAGGGCCGGTACGGCCCGGCGCCCACCGTGCCGCGCGGGTGGCGCGCGTCCGCGGCCGCGGGGGACCGTGACGTACGGCGAGGGCCGGGCGTGGTGCCGCCTGTCCGGTGGGCCGCGCCGCTACGCCGCCCCCGTCACCACCGCCGCCACCGTGCTGCCGCGGGGGAACGCGCCCTCCTCGGCCAGCGTCGTCAGGCCGTACAGCGCCTTCGCGACATACACGCGTTCCAGGGGGAGGCCGTGGCGGGCGGTGAAGTCGTCGGCGAACGCGTCCAGGGCCGGGGTGCTCCGGGCGTAGCCGCCGCAGGGGAAGCGCTCGTCCAGGCTCCAGTCGCCGCGCGGGCCGCCGAACGCCTCCTCCTGGAGCCGCCGCACCTCACCGCCCAGGAAGCCGCCCTTGAGCACCGGGAAGCCGATGGCCCGACCGCCCGCGGCCAGCCCGGCCGCGAGGCCCGCCAGCGTGCCGCCCGTGCCGCAGGCGACCCCCACGACGTCGGCCACGCCGCTCAGCTCCCGCCCCAGCTCGCCGCAGCCGCGCGCCGCGGCCGCGTTGCTGCCGCCCTCCGGCACGACGAAGCAGCGGCCCCCCGCCTCGGCCACCAGGGCGGCCAGCACGTCCGGCTCCGCCTTGCGGCGGTACGTGGCGCGGTCGACGAACCGCAGCCGCATGCCGTCCGCCGCGCAGCGCGCGAGCGAGTCGTTCAGCGGCCGGTCCGCCAGCTCCTCGCCCCGGACGACGCCGACCGTGGCGAAGCCGAGCAGCCGGCCCGCCGCCGCGGTGGCCCGCAGGTGGTTGGAGTACGCGCCGCCGAACGTCAGCAGCGTGCGGTGGCCGGCCCGGGCCGCGGCCCGCAGATTCGGCTCCAGCTTGCGCCACTTGTTGCCCGGCAGCTCCGGGTGTATCAGATCGTCCCGTTTGAGCAGCAGCCGCACACCGCGGCGCGTGAACCGCTCGTCCCGGAGCTCCTGGAGCGGGGACGGCAGCCGCGGCCGCAGCGCGGCGAGCCCGCCGAAGGAGGCGTCGGGGTGGGAGAGATCGCTGGTCACGCCCCTATTGTCGCCCGGCCGGCCCGGGCGGGCGACGTTACTTGAGCCGCTCGCGGACGCGCTCGCGCAGCCGGTCCATGGAGAAGCCGGTCGGGTCGACCTTGCCCGGCCGCCATTCGAGGTGACCGATGACGGACCGCTCCGACCAGCCGTGGAAGCGGCAGATCGCGGCCGCCACCTGCTCGACGGCCAGCAGTTGTTCCTCCGGCCACGGGTCCTTGCCGTCGCCTCTGTTAACGCACTCGAAGCCGTAGAAGTGGACGTTGCCGTCGGTGTCGGCCCAGCGGACGGGGGGCAGCCGCTTCTCGGCGATCACGGCCTGGAGGACGTCGCCGTCGCCGCCGCCCGCGTGGTTGGCGCGCCCGCAGCCGACCAGGTGGATCCGCCCGTCCTTGGCGATGACGCCGTGGCACAGCGGCCCGGGCAGCTCGTCGTAGCCGTTCCAGCACAGCCGCACGGTGCTGTCGGTGCCCGAGGTGGCCGTGTGGTGGATCATGACGCCGTTGACCGGGCCCCAGGGGCCGTGGCCGTCGCGGTTGTGGTTGCGCCAGCCGTCGACCTCGACGACCGTGGCGCCTTCGCGTCTGAGTGCGGCGAGGAACTCGTTCGCGGACATGGGTGGGGCCATGCCGCCTCCTTGCGGGACCGGGTGGCGTACGCCGGACGCGTAGGCCGAATGACCCCCTTGTACCCAAAAGTTCGCAGGTGGGCCGGGCGTTCGGATATCGTGCGAGCCGATCCGGCCTCAGGCCGAAAATCTCATCGTCGACACGGAAGCGCGAGACTGAAGGACAGTGGACTACCAGGCCGTTCTCGAAGAGGTCGCCGAGTTCGCCCGGCCGCTGGTCGGCCGTGGGCAGGTGGCCGACTACATCCCGGCCCTGGCCGGCGTGGACACCGGGCACTTCGGGATGGCCGTCGCCGACATCGACGGCGGGGTGTACGGCGTGGGGGACTGGGAGCGGCCGTTCTCCGTGCAGTCCATCTCCAAGGCGTTCAGCCTCGCGCTCGTCCTGGCCGAGGGCGGCGAGCGGATCTGGGAGCGGGTCGGAACGGAACCGTCCGGAAATCCCTTCAACTCCCTCGTGCAACTCGAATACGAGAACGGCATCCCCCGTAACCCCTTCATCAACGCGGGGGCCCTGGTCGTCACCGACCGGCTCCAGACGCTGACCGGCGACGCCAGCACCACGATGCTGGAGTTCCTGCGCGCGGAGAGCGGCAATCCGGGCGTCTCCTTCGACCCGGCGGTCGCCGCGTCCGAGACCGAGCACGGCGACCGCAACGCGGCCCTCGCCCACTTCATGGCCAGCTACGGCAACCTCGACAACCCCGTCCCCACGGTCCTGGAGCACTACTTCTGGCAGTGCTCCATCGAGATGAGCTGCCGCGACCTCGCCCTGGCCGGCGGCTTCCTCGCCCGCCACGGCCTCCGCGCCGACGGCACGAGGCTGCTGCCGCGCCGCGAGGCCAAGCAGGTCAACGCGGTCATGCTCACGTGCGGGACGTACGACGCGGCGGGCGACTTCGCCTACCGGGTGGGCCTGCCGGGCAAGAGCGGCGTGGGCGGCGGCATCATCGCGGTGATACCGGGCCGCTGCACCCTGTGCGTCTGGAGCCCGGGCCTGGACGCCAGGGGCAACTCGGTGGCGGGCGTGGCGGCGCTGGACCACTTCACGACGCTCACCGGGTGGTCGGTGTTCTGAGGGGCCACGGTGTCGGCCGGGGGTCCGGGGGTTGCCCCCGGGAGCCGGGGTACGACATTGACCGGGTGGTCGGTGTTCTGACGGCCCCCGAGCCGCCGCAGGCGGGGTGGCAGGCGCCCGCTCGGTACTCCATCGTTGCTCCCGGAGGTGGTGCCGCCATGGAGCACGAGCTGCGTGCCGAGTACGTGGACGGGAACGAGCCGCGGGATCCGGACGTGAAGGTCAAGAACTGGCACGTCGTCCGCCAGGAGGACACCACGGCGATGTGCGGCCGTGAACTCTCCCCGGCCGCGGCCACCCGTTCCACGGACGACTGGGGCAGTGGCAAGGTGCCGATCTGTCACTCGTGCGGGGCGTTGTTCCTCCGGGAGTCGCCGTAGCCTGCCGTCGGGTCGTGGGGGTGCACCACCGCTGCGCGGCGGTGTCCTCAATCGCCGGACGGGCTGCTGTGCCTTGTCCTCAAGCGCCGGACGGGCTATTCAGCCC
>NZ_JBEYZW010000075.1:0-32585 GCF_040646215.1 Streptomyces sp. NPDC046215
CCGGGGCGCGCGCCCGGCCGAGCCCGCGCGGGGGGGGGGGGGGCGCGCCCCCCCCCCCCCCCCCGGGCGTGCCGCCCGGGGCCGGGCTGGTCGGCCCCGGGCGGCGGCGACGGGCGGACACCCGCCGGCTCTCTCCCCTCAGCCCTCGTCGGAGTGGCCCAGTTGCAGGTCGCGTTCGGTGCGGCCGCCGCCGGCGACCTGGAGCACGGTGGCGACGGGCGGGTAGCCCGCGGCGATGACGGTGTACTCGCCCGCGGAGAGGTCCACGAAGCGGAACGCGCCGTCGGCGCCGGTGGAGGCGGAGTCCACGACGTTGCCCGCGGCGTCCAGGAGGGTGACGCGGGCGTCCTCGACGGGCCGGCCCGCCCCGGCCTTGACGACGCCGCGCAGCACCGCGCCGCCCGCGAGCTCGATGTCCTGCCGGGTCTCGCGGCAGGACTGGACGGTGACCGGCAGGGCGGCGGGCCGGAAGGCCGGGGCGCTGGAGGCGAGGGTGTACTCGCCGGCCACCAACTCCGAGATCACGTAGGCGCCTTCGCGGCCGGTGCGGGTGGTGGAGACGACCTCGCCGTGCACGTTGGTCAGGGTCACGAGGGCGTCGCGCACCGGGTTTCCGTCGGGGGTGAGGACGGTGCCCGCGAGCCGCCCGGCGCCGCCGAGGACCACGTCGAGCTCCACGGGCCGTTCGCCGACGGTGACGGTGACCGCCTGGGGCTGGTGGCCCGCGGCGGCGGCGATCATCACGTACGAGCCGGTGCCGGGCGTGCTGAGCGCGTACCGCCCGTCCTCGCCGGTGGCGCCCCGCCCGATCTGCCGGCCTCGGACGTCGATGAGGGTGAGCGCGGCGCGCGGGACGGTGGTGCCGTCGGGGTGCTGGACGATGCCGGTCACGGGGATCCCGGCGACGAAAGCGGGCTCGCTCTCGGGCGGCGCCGGCCGCGCGGACGGGATGGTGGGGGCTTCGGGAGCGTTCTGGGACACCTGGGGTTTCTCTTTCAGCAGGAAGGCGAGCAGAAAACCGAGGATGAGGACCGGTACCAGATAGAGGAAGATCCGGGGCATGGCGTCGGCATAGGCCCGTACGTAGCCGTCGCGCAGGGCGGCGGGCAGGGCGTGCACCAGCTGCGGGGTGATCGATTCCGGGTCGGGCAGACCGGGGCGGTGCGGCAGTTCGTCGGCGAGCCGCTCGGTGAGGCGGCGGGCGAAGAGCGTGCCGAAGACGGCCGCGCCGATCGCGCCGCCGATCTGCCGGAAGTAGTTGTTGGCGCTGGTGGCCGTGCCGAGGTCGGCCGGGTGGACGGAGTTCTGGACGGCCAGGACGAGGACCGGCAGGGCCAGCCCGATGCCGAGGCCGAGGACGCCCGTCCAGAGGCTGTAGACGGCGCGTTCGGTGTCGGTGTCGAGGTGGGAGAGCAGGTACATGCCGACGGCGGCGAGGGCGCAGCCGATGACGGGGAAGGGCCTGCAGCGGCCGGTGCGGCTGATGAGCCGGCCGGTGAGGAGGGAGGCGAGGACGATGCCGCCCATCATCGGGATCATCAGCAGGCCGGACTCGGTGGCGTCGGCGCCGTCGACCATCTGCAGGAAGGTGGGCAGATAGGTGGCGGCGCCGAAAAGGCCGACGCCCATGACCGCGCCCACGAGCGCGCAGACGTTGAAGGTCCGGTCGCGGAAGAGGTGCGGGGGGATGAGCGGTTCCGCGACGAGGTTCTCGACGACGACGAAGAGCAGGGCGGTGCCCAGCGCGGCCGCACCGAGTCCGACGATTTCGCGGGACCGCCAGGCGTACTCGGTGCCGCCCCACGTCGTGAGCAGCACCAGGCAGGTGGTGAAGGCCATCAGCAGCACCGCGCCGAGGACGTCGAAGCGCGCCCGCCGGGCGGGCCTGGGGAGCTTCAGGCCGAAGGTGACGACGGCGAGGGTGAGGAGGCCGACGGGGATGTTGAGGTAGAAGCACCAGCGCCAGGACGCGTGGTCGGTGAAGAAGCCGCCGAGCAGCGGGCCGGCGACGGAGGCGAGGCCGAAGGCGGCGCCGATGACTCCCATGAACCGGCCACGCTCCCGGGGCGGCACGATGTCGGCGATGATCGCCTGCACCCCGATCAGCAGACCGCCGCCGCCGATGCCCTGCACCGTGCGGAAGGCGATGAGCTGGTCCATGCTCCCGGCCCGGCCGGCGAGCGCGGAGCCGGCGATGAAGACGAGGATCGAGAAGACGAAGACGCCCTTGCGGCCGAAGAGGTCGCCCAGCTTGCCGTAGACCGGCAGCACGGCGGTGGAGCTGAGCAGGTAGGCCGTGACCGCCCAGGACATCCGGTCGAGGCCGTGCAGCTCTCCGACGATCTTCGGGAGGGCGGTGGCGACGATGGTCTGGTCGAGCGCGGCGAGGAGCAGCGCGAGGAGCAGTCCGGTGAAGACGAGGCGGACCCGCGCCGGGCCGAGCCGGGGTTCTCCGGGGTCCGGGGCGGGCCCGGGCGGGAGGGGGAGGTCGGGCGGCGGGCCCGGGCTGCGCGCAGCGGGTACCTCCTCGCTCTGTACCAAGGTGGTCCCGAATGTGGTCCCGCCCACGTATCCGCTCCCCTCATCTGCCCTGCATCGCCGCCCTTTTCTCGCATTTCGCGACAACAGCAAGCAAGCGAGAGTAATGACCCGAGAGCGTCCCCTGTGCGGCTTTCGCGCCGGTCGGAGGCATACGACGCACCGAGAAGGCGCCGGGGAAACCACTCGAACAGGTGAAGCCCGGACCGATCCCGGTCCGGGCTTCCGCCGACGTGCCCCTCGGCTGTTTCCTCCGGGCCCTCCGGTGCCGGAACCGGCACCGGAGAACTCCTGTGGCTCCTGTTACTTCTTTTCCACCTCTTCGGCGAGGTTTTCGAGCACGGCGTCGTAGATGCGGGCGAGGCCCTTGGGCGCGAAGGCCCGCTCGAAGAAGCCGCCGATGCCGCCGGCGCCGTTCCACACGGTGGTAACGACCGCCCTGGCCTTGCCCTCGCCGGCCGGGGTGACGGTCCAGGTGGTGACCATGGAGGAGTTGAGGTCCTTCTCGACCAGCTGACCGGTGGTCGGCTCGGTGACCTCCAGCAGACAGTCCCGGACCCGCTTGCTGGTGGCCTGGAGCTTCCAGTGCACCCGGGTGCCCTCGCCGTCGCCGCCCTCGCGCACCTCGTACTCGCTGAAGTGCTCGGGCAGCAGCTTGGCGCGGGTGCCGGTGTAGTCGGCCAGCGCGTCGAACACCTCCTCCGGGTCCGCCGCGATGATCCGCTCCGTGGTGGCCTCGACCTGGCCCATGGCTTGTCCTCCCGGACGTCGTGCGTACCTGCTTAGCGCCACAGCCAACCACCATCGTCACACCCGCCCAAATCCGGGATGGCACCCTCCTGATGCACATGACTGAACATCGTCGATCGCGACTGGCCATGGATGACCGCAGATGGCCGGAAAGGAACGCCCACGCCCGAGCCGGGGCGCTCAGCGCCTGGCTGGAAGCCGGGCGTCACCTGCGGGTGCTGGTGGCTGATCGCGCAGTTCCCCGCGCCCCCTCGGGGCACGGCCCTGCTCAGCACGCGCCCATGGTGCGGGGAACGCCCACGCCCGAGCCGGGGCGCTCAGCGCCTGGCTGGAAGCCGGGCGTCACCTGCGGGTGCTGGTGGCTGGTCGCGCAGTTCCCCGCGCCCCCTCGGGGCACGGCCCCGCTTAACATCCGTCCATGGTGCGCATACGGAACATGACCGAGGCCGACGCGGCCGCGGTGGCCGCGATCCGGGTGGGCGGCTGGCGGGCCGCGTACGCCGGGCTGTTGCCGCGGGCCCACCTCGACGCCCTCGACGTGGCGCGGGAGACGGAGCTGCGGCGGGAGCACCTCCGCGCGGCGGGCGAGCACGTGGTGAACCTCGTCGCCGAGGAGGAAGGGCGGACGGAGGGCGTCCTGGGCTGGGCGTGCTACGGGCCGTCCCGGGACGACGACCGCCCGGAGGGGGTCGCGGAGCTGTACGCGCTGTACGTCCGCCCCGACCGGATCGGCACCGGCGTCGGCCGGGCCCTGTGCGCGGCCGCGGTCGGGGCCGCGGCGGGGCGCGGCTTTCGCGCGATGCGGCTGTGGGTCGTGGAGGGCAACGCGCGGGCCCGGGCCTTCTACGAGCGGGCGGGGTTCACCGCCGACGGCGCCGAGGCGGCGGACGACGCGGGCGGTGCGGCCGTGCCCGAGATGCGCTACGCCCGGGCCCTGGCGGGCCCGGGCCGCACCGGCTGAGGCGCGCCGGTCACGCCAGGCGCGCCAGGGCCTCCACCGCCGCGTCGCGCAGCCGGTCGTGGCGGCGGGCGGCCACCAGGGCGTCCTCCGCCCGGCGGTCGCCCAGCGCGCCCAGGCCCTCGACGCAGGCGCGCGCGATGGGCCAGCAGTGGTCCCGGGCGGCCAGCAGCCGCTCCAGGGTGGACAGGAGCGCCGGCACGGACTCGGGGGCGCGGAGCTCGGTGAGGAGCCGGACGGGGTGCAGGGCGTAGGCGGTGCGCAGGGGGTTGGTGGCGAGGGCGGCGGCGGCGCGGGCGGTGCGGGGGTCGCGCAGGCGGGCCAGGACGCGGGCGGCGGTGGCGCAGCGCACGGGCTCGCGGTAGTTGAGCAGGAGGACGAGCGTCTCGAACGCCCGGCGGTCGCCCTCGGTGCCGAGGGCGAAGGCGGCTATCTCCCTGGCCCACAGGGGCTGTTCGGCGGCGGTCAGGATGCCGGCGAGCTCGTCCCGGCGGCCGGGGCGGCGGCCGCCCGCGCGGACGAGCGCGAGCAGCTCCTCGAAGGCCGAGAACTCGGCGGGGGTGACCAGTTCGGCCCGGACGCGCTTGAGCAACGCACGAAATTCCTCTTCCACTGCCCGCTCTCCTCCCCGAGTGGCCTGGACCACATCGTAAGTCGCCCGCCCGCCCTCTGGCGCTCTTGGTTACCCGTGAGTTAATCTCCCCGGCAAGAGCAGCACACCTGCTCGGGCGGCCTGTGACGCGGCCGCCATTGCTGTGACGTCGGTTCGGCACGTCGAGTACGGCACGGCCCCGGGACAGGGCCTGCCGGTCGTACAACTCCTTTTCGGTGGGCGCTCCTTACCCGTACCCGGAAATCCCCCGGTCGCCGCGGTTCCCCCGGGACCGCTCACGCGACCGGCACCCAACCGACGTATCCCCTGTGCACGGGGAACACCTTCTGGAGTCTCGCGATGGACCGTACGTCCACCCCTGAGCCGTCCCCTGTCCCCTCCGGCTCTCCGCTCACTCCCCCTTCCCGGCTGCGCACCGTCGCCGTCGTCGGCCTCGGCACCATGGGGGCCGGCATCGCCGAGGTGCTGGCCCGGGCCGGGCGCGAGGTCATCGGCATCGACGTCTCCGGCGAGGCCGCGGCGCACGCCGTCCGCGCGCTGGAGGCCGCCACCGCCCGCTCGGTGCGCCGTGAGCGGATCACGGAGCCGGAGCGGCAGGCCGTCCTGGGCCGCTTCCGCACCTCCCGCGAGCTGTCGGCGGCCGCCGGCGCCGACCTGGTGATCGAGGTGGTGCCGGAGGACTACGCCCTCAAGCACGAGGTCTTCACCGCCCTGGACGCGATCGTCCGCCCCGACGCGATCCTGGCGACGGGCACCAACGCCCTGTCGGTGACCCGGCTCGCCGCCGACTCGGCCCGCCCCGAGCGGGTGCTCGGGATGCACTTCTTCAACCCGGCGCCGGCGATGAAGCTCGTCGAGGTCGTCTCCTCGGTGCTCACCGCGCCCGCCGCCGTGGCCGCGGTCACGGAGCTCGCCCAGGAGCTGGGCAAGGAGCCGGTCGCGGTCGGGGACCGGCCCGGGTTCGTCGCCGACGGGCTGCTGTTCGGCTACCTCAACCAGGCCGCCGCGATGTACGAGTCGCGCTACGCGACGCGGGAGGACATCGACGCGGCGATGCGGCTGGGCTGCGGGCTGCCGATGGGGCCGCTCGCCCTGCTCGACCTGATCGGCATCGACACCGCCCGCACCGTCCTGGAGGCGATGTACGCCGCCTCCCACGACCGGCTGCACGCGCCCGCGCCGATCCTGGGCCAGCTCGCGGAGGCCGGTCTGACCGGCCGCAAGGCGGGCCGCGGCTTCTACACCTACGACGCCGCGGACGCGGCCCTCACGGTGCCCGACGCGCTGACGCCGCAGGCCGGCGCGGAGGGGTCCGCCGGCGCCCGGGAGGTGGGCTGCGTGGGCGTCGCCGGGTCGGGGACCATGGCGAGCGGCATCGCCGAGGTCTTCGCCAAGGCCGGGTACCGGGTGGTGCTCGCGGCGCGCTCTCCGGAGAAGGCGGAGGCGGCGAAGGCCCGGGTGGCGAAGTCCCTGGCCCGCTCGGTGGAGAAGGGCCGGCTGACGGCGGCGGAGCGGGACAGCGCCCTCGCCGCGATCGTCCCGGCCGCATCGCTCGACGCCTTCGCGGACGCCGATCTCGTGATCGAGGCGGTGGCGGAGGACCTCGCGGTCAAGCAGCAGCTGTTCACCGCGCTCGACAAGATCTGCCGGCCGGGCGCGGTGCTGGCCACGACGACGTCGTCGCTGCCGGTCATCGCCTGCGCCCGCGCCACGTCGCGCCCGCAGGACGTCATCGGGCTGCACTACTTCAACCCGGCACCGGCGATGAAGCTCGTCGAGGTCGTGCGGACCGTGCTGACCGCCGACGACGTCCACGCGACCGCCCGCGCGGTGTGCGCCCGGGTCCGCAAGCACCCGGTGGACTGCGGCGACCGGGCCGGGTTCATCGTCAACGCGCTGCTGTTCCCGTACCTGAACAACGCCGTGAAGATGGTGCAGGAGCACTACGCGACGCTGGACGACATCGACGCCGCGATGAAGCTCGGCGGCGGCTACCCCATGGGCCCCTTCGAGCTGCTGGACGTCGTGGGCCTGGACGTGTCCCTGGCCATCGAGAAGGTCCTGCACCGCGAGTTCCGCGACCCCGGGCTCGCGCCCGCGCCCCTGCTGGAGCACCTGGTGGCGGCGGGCTGCCTGGGCCGCAAGACGGGCCGCGGCTTCCGTGAGTACGCCCGGCGCTGACGGCCGGGTGCCCGACGACGCCGTGGGGTGGGGCGGTCTGCTGGAACCGGCCTGCGGTCCGCCCCGGCACGCCCGTACGGACGCGTGTTACGTTCCCCACATGCCCCAGCCCGCCAAGGCCGTCCGCACCCCGCGCCCGGCCGCCGAAGAACCCCGAGAGCCGCACGCCGGCCCCGAGAGCGCGGGCAGCCGCCGCGCCGCCGCCCAGCGGCTCACCATGCGCCGCAAACTCGCGGCGGCCGCCATGGAGTTGTTCGCCACGAAGGGCTACGAGGCGACGACGGTCGACGAGATCGCGGCCGCGGCCGGCGTCGCCCGCCGGACCTTCTTCCGCCACTTCCGCTCCAAGGAAGAGGCGATCTTCCCCGACCACGACGACACCCTCGTCCGGGCGGCCGGCGTGCTCGACGCCGCTCCCCCGCACGAGAACCCGCTCGACACCGTCTGCCGGGGGATCAAGGAGGTCATGCGGATGTACGCGGCCTCCCCGGCCGTCTCCGTCGAGCGCTACCGCCTGACCCGCGAGGTGCCCGCGCTCCGCGAGCGCGAGATCGCCTCGGTGGCCCGCTACGAGCGGCTCTTCACCCGGTACCTCCTGGGGCACTTCGACGAGAGCGCCCACCACGCCGGCGACGACGACCCGCTGCTCGCCGAGGTGGCCGCGTCCGCGGTCGTCACCGCGCACAACCACGTGCTGCGGCGGTGGCTGCGCGGCGGCGGTGAGGGCGATGTGGAGACCCAGCTCGACCACGCCTTCGCCATCGTGCGGGAGACGTTCGGCACGGGCATCGGCGCCGGGCGCTCCGCCCAGGAGAGCGCCCCGGCCGCCACGGCCCGGGCGGAGGGCGAGGTGCTGGTCACGGTGGCCCGTACGGACGCGCCGCTCGCCGAGGTCATGCGCGTCATCGAGAAGGCGCTCAAGAAGGGCTGATCCACCGGGGATTCGCCACACTTTGACACCATAATTCCGATTCATCACCACGGCCGCCCCGTTCCGGGGCGGCCGTTTTTGTTGCTCATACGTGCCCTGCGGATGACATCTGAGAGAAATTGTTGGCACCGAGTGTCTTGTCGAGTGGCACGCGGTGCCATACGTTGTGGGTGTCCGGGCGGCCGGCGCGCAGACGCACCAACGTCGTGCGCCGGCTGTCCCCACAAGCACCTTGTGCGCCCGGACGCCTGCGTCACAGGCTCTTTCGCGCTCACCAGCGCGCGCCCAGCACCACCGCCGAACCGACGGCACCGCCTCTGCACCACCCCCGACGTTCCCTCAAGCCGTTCCACGACGCGCTTCGCCGGAGGCCACTCCCATGAACCAGATACTCGACGCCATCCTCGCGTCGGACAGTACGCCCCAGGACTTCGCGGCCCTGTCCATCCCCGAGTCGTACCGCGCGGTGACCGTGCACAAGAGCGAGACCGAGATGTTCGCCGGCCTCGCCACCAAGGAGAAGGACCCGCGCAAGTCGCTCCACGTGGAGGAGGTGCCGGTCCCCGAACTCGGGCCCGGTGAGGCGCTCGTGGCCGTCATGGCCAGTTCGGTGAACTACAACTCGGTCTGGACCTCGATCTTCGAGCCCATGTCGACGTTCGGCTTCCTGGAGCGCTACGGGCGCACCTCGCCGCTCGCCAAGCGCCACGACCTGCCGTACCACATCATCGGCTCCGACCTGTCGGGCGTCGTGCTGCGCACCGGGCCCGGCGTCAACGCCTGGAAGCCGGGCGACGAGGTCGTCGCGCACTGCCTGTCGGTGGAGCTGGAGCGGGCCGACGGGCACGACGACACCATGCTCGACCCCGAGCAGCGCATCTGGGGCTTCGAGACCAACTTCGGCGGCCTGGCCGAGATCGCCCTGGTGAAGTCCAACCAGCTGATGCCCAAGGCCAAGCACCTGACCTGGGAGGAAGCGGCCGTCCCGGGCCTGGTCAACTCCACCGCCTACCGGCAGCTGGTCTCCCGCAACGGCGCCGGGATGAAGCAGGGCGACAACGTCCTGATCTGGGGCGCCAGCGGCGGACTCGGCTCGTACGCCACCCAGTTCGCGCTGGCCGGCGGGGCCAACCCCATCTGTGTGGTCTCCAGCCCGCAGAAGGCGGAGATCTGCCGGGCGATGGGCGCCACGGCGATCATCGACCGCACCGCGGAGGGCTACCGGTTCTGGGAGGACGAGCACCACCAGAACCCCCGCGAGTGGAAGCGCCTCGGCAAGGACATCCGCGAACTCACCGGCGGCGAGGACGTCGACATCGTCTTCGAGCACCCCGGCCGCGAGACCTTCGGCGCCAGCGTCTACGTCACCCGCAAGGGCGGCACGATCGTCACCTGCGCCTCCACCTCCGGCTTCAAGCACGAGTACGACAACCGCTACCTGTGGATGTCGCTGAAGCGGATCATCGGCTCGCACTTCGCCAACTACCGCGAGTCGTGGGAGGCCAACCGCCTGATCGCGAAGGGGAAGATCCACCCCACGCTGTCCAAGACCTACCGGCTGGACGAGACCGGCCAGGCGGCCTACGACGTCCACCGCAACCTCCACCAGGGCAAGGTCGGCGTGCTCGCCCTGGCCCCGGAGGAGGGCATGGGGGTGCGCGACCACGAGCTGCGGGCGACGCACATCGACGCCATCAACCGCTTCCGGAATGTGTGATGACCGAACGTCGCAAAGACCGGCCCTGGCTCATGCGGACCTACGCGGGGCACTCGACCGCCGAGGCGTCCAACGAGCTGTACCGGCGTAACCTCGCCAAGGGCCAGACCGGCCTGTCGGTCGCGTTCGACCTGCCGACGCAGACGGGCTACGACCCCGACCACATCCTCGCCCGCGGCGAGGTCGGCCGGGTCGGGGTCCCCGTCGCCCACCTCGGTGACATGCGGCGGCTGTTCCAGGACATCCCGCTGGAGCAGATGAACACCTCCATGACCATCAACGCCACCGCCATGTGGCTGCTGGCGATGTACCAGGTGGTCGCGGAGGAGCAGGGCGCCGACATCACCCGGCTGTCGGGCACGACCCAGAACGACATCGTCAAGGAGTACCTCTCCCGCGGCACCCACGTCTTCCCGCCCGGCCCGTCCCTGCGGCTGACGACGGACATGATCACCTACACGGTGAACCGGATCCCCAAGTGGAACCCGATCAACATCTGCAGCTACCACCTGCAGGAGGCGGGGGCCACTCCGGTCCAGGAGATCTCCTACGCGATGTCCACCGCGATCGCCGTCCTCGACGCGGTCTTCGCGTCCGGGCAGATCCCCGAGGACCGCAAGGGCGATGTCGTCGCCCGGATCTCCTTCTTCGTCAACGCGGGCGTCCGCTTCGTCGAGGAGATGTGCAAGATGCGCGCCTTCGGCCGCATCTGGGACCAGGTGACCCGGGAGCGGTACGGCATCGAGAACCCCAAGCAGCGGCGGTTCCGCTACGGCGTCCAGGTCAACTCCCTCGGCCTGACCGAGGCCCAGCCGGAGAACAACGTCCAGCGCATCGTCCTGGAGATGCTGGCCGTCACCCTCTCCAAGGACGCCCGCGCCCGCGCCGTGCAGCTGCCCGCCTGGAACGAGGCGCTGGGCCTGCCCCGCCCCTGGGACCAGCAGTGGTCGCTGCGCATCCAGCAGGTCCTCGCCCACGAGAGCGACCTGCTGGAGTACGAGGACATCTTCGCCGGGTCGCACGTCATCGAGGCCAAGGTGGCCTCGCTCGTCACCGAGTGCCTGGCCGAGATCGAGCGCATCGAGCGGATGGGCGGCGCCATGGCCGCCGTCGAGTCCGGCTACCTCAAGTCCCAGCTGGTCTCCTCGCACGCCGAGCGGCGGGCGCGGATCGAGGCCGGCGACGAGAAGATCATCGGCGTCAACTGCTACGAGTCGACCGAGCCCAACCCGCTCACCGCCGACCTCGACACCGCGATCATGACCGTCGACCCGGCCAACGAGGCCCGCGTGGTGGCCGCCCTGCACACCTGGCGCGACAACCGCGACGAGGGCCGCGCCCAGGAGTGCCTGTCGGCGCTGAAGAAGGCCGCGGCGGGCACGGAGAACCTGATGGCCGCCACCCTGGAGTGCGTACGCGCCGGTGTGACGACCGGCGAGTGGGCCTGGGCGCTGCGGGACGTCTTCGGCGAGTTCCGGGCCCCCACGGGCGTCAGCAGCGCCCCGGTGGCCGTGGCGGCGGAGTCCGGCACCCCGCTGGCGGCGGTCCGCGAGAAGGTCGCGCGCACGGCCGAGGAGCTGGGCAGCGGCAAGCTGCGGCTGCTGGTCGGCAAACCCGGCCTGGACGGGCACTCCAACGGCGCCGAACAGATCGCCGTACGGGCCCGCGACGCCGGCTTCGAGGTCGTCTACCAGGGCATCCGGCTGACCCCCGAGCAGATCGTCTCGGCGGCCGTCGCCGAGGACGTGCACTGCGTGGGGCTGTCGATCCTGTCCGGCTCGCACGCCGAGCTGGTGCCGGACGTGCTGACCCGGCTGCGCGCCACGGGGGCGGACGACATGCCCGTGATCGTCGGTGGCATCATCCCCTCGGCCGACGCCGTCGCCCTGAAGGCGGCCGGTGTCGCGGCCGTCTTCACCCCCAAGGACTTCGGCATCACGGAGATCATCGGCCGTATCGTCGACGAGATCCGGAAAGCGAACCACCTCGACCCTCTGGAGGTCCCCGCATGACTCCGTCCGTCAACCGTCTGCGGCCCCGCCGCTCCTGCCTCGCCGTCCCCGGCAGCAACCCGCGGTTCCTGGAGAAGGCCCAGGGCCTGGCCGCCGACCAGGTCTTCCTGGACCTGGAGGACGCGTGCGCGCCCCTGGCCAAGGAGGGCGCCCGGCACACGATCGTCGACGCGCTCAACAACGGCGACTGGACGGGCAAGACCAGGGTCGTACGGGTCAACGACTGGACGACGCACTGGACGTACCGCGACGTGATCACGGTCGTGGAGGGCGCGGGCCCCAACCTCGACTGCATCATGCTGCCGAAGGTTCAGGACGCCCAGCAGATCGTCGCCCTGGACCTGCTGCTGACGCAGATCGAGAAGACCATGGGCTTCGAGGTGGGGCGCATCGGCATCGAGGCGCAGATCGAGAACGCCCGGGGCCTGGTCAACGTCGACGACATCGCCGCCGCGTCCCCGCGCGTGGAGACGATCATCTTCGGCCCGGCCGACTTCATGGCGTCCATCAACATGAAGTCCCTCGTGGTGGGCCACCAGCCCCCCGGCTACGGCGCGGACGCCTATCACTACATCCTGATGCGCATCCTCATGGCGGCCCGGGCCAACGATCTGCAGGCCATCGACGGCCCGTACCTGCAGATCCGCAACTCCGACGGCTACCGCGAGGTGGCCGGGCGCGCGGCGGCGCTGGGCTTCGACGGCAAGTGGGTGCTGCACCCGGACCAGGTGGAGCTCGCCAACGAGATCTTCTCGCCCTCCCAGGAGGACTACGACCACGCCGAGCTGATCCTGGACGCCTACGACTACTGCACCTCCGAGGCGGGCGGCAAGAAGGGCTCGGCGATGCTCGGCGACGAGATGATCGACGAGGCCAGCCGGAAGATGGCCCTGGTCATCTCCGGGAAGGGCCGGGCGGCCGGCATGACGCGTACGTCCAAGTTCGAGATCCCGGAGGCGTGAGCACCATGCAGTTCGGCCGCACCTTCGAGGAGTTCACCGTCGGCGACGTGTACAAGCACTGGCCCGGCAAGACGGTCACCGAGTACGACGACCACCTCTTCTGCCTGCTCACCATGAACCACCACCCGCTGCACATGGACGCCAACTACGCCGAGAAGACGACCGATTTCGGCCGGAACGTCGTGGTCGGCAATTACGTCTACTCGCTGCTGCTGGGCATGTCCGTCCCCGATGTCTCGGGCAAGGCGATCGCCAATCTGGAGGTCGAGTCGCTCAAGCACATCGCGCCGACCTTCCACGGCGACACCCTCTACGGCGAGACGACCGTGCTGGACAAGACGCCGTCGAAGTCCCGTGACGACCGCGGCGTCGTGTACGTCGAGACCAAGGGCTACAAGCAGGACGGGACCGTCGTCTGCGTCTTCCGGCGCAAGGTGATGGTGCCGACCGCCACGTACATCAAGGAGCGCGGCGGAGAACAGCCCGGCCGCCCCGAGCCGATCACCCGGGAGAAGTGAGATGCGGCGCCTCGCGCAGACCGACGGCCTGACCGACATCCAGCGGGAAATTCTCGCCACGGTCCGTGAATTCGTCGACAAAGAGATCATCCCGGTCGCGACCGAGCTGGAGCACCGCGACGAGTACCCGACGCGGATAGTCGAGGGCCTCAAGGAACTCGGGCTGTTCGGCCTGATGATCCCCGAGGAGTACGGCGGCCTCGGTGAGTCCCTTCTCACATACGCGCTCTGCGTCGAGGAGATCGCCCGCGGCTGGATGAGCGTGTCGGGGATCATCAACACGCACTTCATCGTGGCCTACATGCTCAAGCAGCACGGCACGCAGGAACAAAAGGACTATTTCCTGCCGAAGATGGCCACAGGGGACGTTCGGGGCGCGTTCTCGATGTCCGAGCCCGGCCTGGGCTCGGATGTGTCGGCCATCACGTCCAAGGGCGTCCGCGAGGGTGACGCGTACGTCCTCAACGGCCAGAAGATGTGGCTGACCAACGGCGGGTCCTCCACGCTCGTGGCGGTGCTGTGTCGGACGGACGAGGGTCACCCCGAGGGGACCGCCCCGCACAAGTCGATGACCACCTTCCTCATCGAGAAGGAGCCGGGGTTCGGCGAGGTCAAGCCGGGGCTGACCATCCCCGGAAAGATCGACAAAATGGGCTACAAGGGCGTCGACACCACCGAGTTGATCATGGACGGGCTGCGCGTGCCGGCCGACCGGGTCCTCGGCGGCGTCACCGGCCGGGGTTTTTACCAGATGATGGACGGCGTGGAGGTCGGCCGCGTCAATGTCGCGGCGCGTGGCTGCGGCGTCGCTCAGCGTGCGTTCGAACTGGGCATCTCCTACGCACAACAGCGTCATACCTTCGGAAAAGCCATCGCCCAACACCAGGCCATTCAGTTCAAACTTGCTGAAATGGGGACAAAGGTCGAAGCGGCGCATGCGATGATGGTGAACGCAGCACGCAAGAAGGACTCGGGGCAGCGCAACGACCTCGAGGCCGGAATGGCCAAGTACCTGGCGTCCGAGTACTGCAAGGAAGTGGTCGAGGACGCCTTCCGTATCCACGGCGGATACGGCTTCTCCAAGGAGTACGAGATCGAGCGCCTCTACCGCGAGGCCCCGATGCTGCTCATCGGCGAGGGTACGGCCGAGATCCAGAAAATGATCATTGGACGTCGGCTACTCGAGGAGTACCGACTCCAGGGATAATTGTTCCGATTAGGGGTGGTTTGACCGAGAAGAAGATCACACCCAGTCATCGGTGTTCGGCCACGGACTGGCCCTGGCGCTTAGCCAGTTGCCGGTCTCAACCGATAGCATCCCCGGAAAGCCGCCGTCCCCCAATCGTTACGCGGCACCCTCCGCTACGAAGGTCACCCATGCCCCACAGCTCTTCCTCTGCACCACGCGGCCGCGTCCGCCTTGCGCGCGGAGCATCGCCGTGGCTCCTCCCGACCGTCGCCACGGCAGCGGTCAGCCTCACCCGCGCCCGCCGCTCCGGCCGCTGGGCGGCACTGGCCGTGCCCACCACCGCGCTCGCGGCGGGCATGCTGTGGTTCTTCCGCGACCCCGATCGCGAGATCACCCAGGGCCGCGTCATCTCCCCGGCCGACGGTGTGGTGCAGAGCATCATGCCGTGGAAGGACGGGCGCACCCGCGTCGCGATCTTCATGAGCCCGTTGAACGTCCACGTCAACCGCGCGCCGCTGGCCGGCACCGTGACGTCGGTCGAGCACATCCCCGGCGGGTTCGTCCCGGCGTTCAACAAGGAGAGCGAGAACAACGAGCGCGTCGTCTGGCACTTCGACACCGAGCTCGGCGACATCGAGATGGTGCAGATCGCCGGCGCCGTCGCCCGCCGGATCGTGCCGTACGTGCCCCAGGACACCAAGGTGGAGCAGGGCGAGCGGATCGGTCTGATCCGGTTCGGCTCGCGCGTCGACATCTACCTCCCGGAGGGGATCGAGGTCGCGGTCGAGGTCGGCCAGCCCACCACGGCAGGGGTGACACGCCTTGACCGTGATTGATCCGGACACACAGGCTGCCTGGGTGCCCGAGGCGGAGGTGGAGGACGGGGACGACATGCCCCTGTCCACCCGGCTGTCGATAGCGGACACGCTCACGCTCGGTAACGCGATCTGCGGCTTCATGGCCGTGTACTTCACCACCACCGGCGTCCTCATCCCGCACCTGACGGGCAACGAGGACGGCGGCATGGCCCGCCACAGCGCGGCCACCGCCGTGATACTGATGCTCCTCGCCTCCGTCTTCGACCTCTTCGACGGGCTCGTGGCGCGCAAGCTGCGCAGCTCGGCGATGGGCGCGGAGCTGGACAACCTCTCGGATCTGATCAGCTTCGGGCTGGCGCCCGCGTACTTCGTGGTCGTCTGGGGCATGGTCGCCGACGACGCGCACCAGCGGGTGTCGGCCGTGGCGGCGATCGTGGTGCTCCTGGCCGTCGTGCTGCGCCTGGCGCGGTTCAGCTGCGTCCAGCTGCGGGACGGCATCTTCCAGGGGATGCCGAGCCCCTTCGGGGCGCTGACGGTCGTCTCGATCGTGCTCCTGGAGCTGCCCTTCGTCCCGACGCTGCTCGCGATCGTGGGTGTCGCGTGGCTGATGGTCAGCCGGGTCGAGTACCCCAAGCCGCGGGGCCGGCTCGCGGTGGCCATGCTGAGCTGGATCGTGCTGAGCATGGGCCTGCTGGCGGCATGGGCCTTCGACGCGCCCGGCGGGGTGCTGCTGCTCCAGACGGGGTGCGCGCTCCAGGTGGTCCTGGGTGCGGTCATCCCCCTGTTCGCGACGGCACGCAGGGTGAACACGTTCCGCGACAACCGGCGCGAGGCGCGGGCCGTGGCGCTACGGCGCTGACCTTGTCGCTACGGCGCTGACCTTTCTACGACGTGGGGCCCGGGCAATGTGCCCGGGCCCTTCGTCGTGTCTGCCGTTTCCGCTGCGCGGGGCCGGTCCGCTGCGCGGGGCGTGTCAATGGTGCGGTGTCGGGTCTCCGCGGGTGGGGGTTGTGGGGCTGCTTCGCTTTACGCCCCACAACCCCCACCCGCTCCGACCCGCCACCTCCCGTGACTGGGGGGTTAAAAACCCGTGGGGGTGGGCCTTGGCGGTTCGGTGCGGGGCCGCTCCGGTCAAGTCAGCTGGAAGTCGGCGGCCAGCCGGACCGCGACCCGTTCCAGGAGCGGGCCCGCCTCGGACACGCAACGTGACACGTCCGGTTCCAGGTCCGTCAAGGCGTATGCCCTGGTGATGCCCGCCTCCCGGAGCCTCTCCTCGTCGAGAGACACGCGGCCGCAGACCGCCACCACCTCGACGTCCCTCTTGCGCGCCGCCGCCGCGACCCCCGCGGGAGCCTTCCCGTGGAGGGTCTGGGCGTCCAGGGAGCCCTCCCCCGTGATCACCAGGTCGGCCCGGTCCAGTGCCGCCTCGAAGCCCAGGACCTCCAGCATCACCTCGATGCCCGGGCGGAACACCGCCCCGAGGCCGAGCAGGGCGCCGTACCCGAGGCCGCCCGCCGCGCCCGCGCCCGGCGCCCGGGCCAGGTCGGTGGCGTGCGGGCCCGCGGTCCGGGCCAGGACGCGCGCGTAGTGGGTGAGGGCGGCGTCCAGGGCGGCGACGTCGGCGGGTGTGGCGCCCTTCTGCGGCCCGTAGACGGCCGGGGCGCCCGTCGGGCCCGTCAGGGGGTTGTCGACGTCGCTCGCGAGGACCAGGGCGGTGTCCCGGAGGCGGGGGTCGAGGCCGGAGAGGTCGGCCGTGGCGAGCTCCGCGAGGGGGCCGCCGCCGGGCGGGAGGGGCCGCCCGGCGGGCCCGAGGAACCGCGCGCCGAGCGCCGTGAGCATGCCGGCCCCGCCGTCCGTGGTGGCGCTGCCGCCGACGCCGAGGACGACCGTGCGGGCGCCCGCGTCGAGCGCGGCCCGCAGGAGCTCCCCGGTGCCGTGGGTGGTCGCGGTCAGCGGCGCGGGCGTGCCCGCGTGCCTCAGACCGGACGCCTCGGCCATTTCCACCACGGCGGTGCCGTCGCCGCGCAGCGCGTACGCGGCGGTGACCGGCGCGCCCAGCGGCCCCGTCACCCGCGCCTCACGGCGCTCGAACCCGGCGGCGACGGCCGCGTCGACCGTGCCGTCACCGCCGTCGGCGACGGGCAGAGCGCGCACGTCCAGGCCGGGCGCCGCGCGCAGCAGCCCGGCGGTGAGGTGCCGGGCGACCGCCGCGGCCGTCAGTGAGCCTTTGAACTTGTCCGCGGCGATCAGCACGCGCCGCTTCGTCCCCGCTGCGTCTGCCATGGGCAATCCCCTTGCTTCCGGGCCGTGCTGTCGCACAGGCAGTCGCGCCGCAGCGACCCTACCCGCACGGGTGCGCGGTTGCCCATGCCTCCGAGCGGCGTGCCAGAACGCCTATTTGGGGTCATCCCGGCCATAGTGGGGCGTCATGAGCACCGACGCACACGAGTCGACGAGCCCTCCCGGCCCGGACGTCCCCTCCGTACCGCCCCGTGACGAGCCACCGGACATGACCCTGGTCGCCATCGGCGCCGCCGCCGTGCTGGCGGTGGTCGCCTGGGCCGCGCTGGGCAAGCACTCGTTCGACCGTGTGACGCGGGCGGCCCTGAACTGGGTGCTGTCCAACTTCGCCTGGCTGTTCGTCATCGCGGCCGACGTGTTCCTGGTGCTCTGCGTGGCCATCGCGTTCAGCCGCTTCGGCCGGATCCGGCTGGGCCGGGACGAGGACCAGCCGGAGTTCGGCAATCTCGCGTGGATCGCGATGATGTTCAGCGCCGGCATGGGCATCGGCCTGATGTTCTACGGGGTCGGCGAACCGCTCCAGCACTTCGTCTCCCCGCCCCCGGGCAGCGGCGTCACCGCCAACTCGCCCGGCGCGGCCCGCACGGCCCTGGAGTACTCCTTCTTCCACTGGACGCTGCACCCGTGGGCGATCTACGGGATGTCCGGCCTGGCCCTGGCCTACGCCGGTTTCCGCAAGGGCCGCGGCAACCGGCTGAGCTCCGCCTTCGTCCCGCTGCTCGGCGAGCGGCGGGCGGCCGGCTGGCCGGGGCGCGTCATCGATCTGCTGGCGGTCTTCGCGACCGTGTTCGGCACGGCGACCAGCCTGGGCCTGGGCGCCCTCCAGGTGTCGAAGGGCCTGAACATCACCACGGGCGTCAAGGACTCCACGTCCCTGGAGCTGATCATCATCGGTTCGCTGTCGGCGGCGTTCGTGCTGTCGGCGTTCTCCGGGCTGCACAAGGGCGTGAAGTGGCTCAGCACCCTCAACATCGGGCTCGCCGCCGCGCTGATGCTGTTCGTCTTCGTCCTCGGCCCGACGGTCTTCGTGCTCAACACCATTCCGGCCGCGGCCGGCGGCTACCTCCAGGACCTGATGACGCTGGCGACGCGGACCGGCGCGTTCACGGACTCCTCGTGGCTCGGCGCGTGGACGATCTTCTACTGGGCGTGGTGGCTGTCCTGGGCCCCCTTCGTGGGCACGTTCATCGCCCGCATCTCGCACGGCCGGACGATCCGGGAGTTCCTCATCGGGGTGCTGCTGGTGCCCAGCGGGGCGACGGTGGTGTGGTTCTGCGTGATGGGCGGCAGCGCCCTGCGCCTGGACATGTCGGGCACCGCCGACATGGCGGGGACGGTGGGCGACGGCGCGGAGGCGTCGCTGTTCGCGCTGCTGGACACCCTGCCGCTGGAGACGCTCACGTCGTGGATCGCCATGGCGCTGGTGATGACGTACTTCATCACCAGCGCGGACTCCGCGTCCCTGGTGATGGGCTCCCTCTCCAGCCGGGGCGCCCTGCACCCGCGCACCTGGCTGGTGGTGACGTGGGGGGTGCTGATGGCGGCGGTCGCGGCCGTGCTGCTGGTGGCCGGCGGCCTGCAATCCCTGCAGTCGGCGACGATTCTGGTAGCCCTGCCGTTCGTCGTGGTGATGCTCGCGCTGTGCTGGTCGCTGCTGCGGGAGCTGCGCACGGATCCGGGTGCGGGGCCGGCCCGTCACCAGGCGATGCACGGGCTGCGGGACGCGCTGCGCACGATGGTCGGCGACGCGCTCACCGAGCAGGGCCCGATCCGCCATGCCCGGCTGCGCCGGGTCGCGGAGAGCGCTCGGGATCGCGACGATCCGGGTTCCGGCGGGCCGCGGGCCTAGAGTGCGGCCGCACGCCCGCGTCAAGAAAAAGTTGACAAGCGAGCGGCGTCAAGGGAATCTTGACACCATGATCACTTCACGCCGGCTCCCGGCCACCTCCCCCTCCTCCCTGCCCGGCTTCGCCCTCGGCCTGCTGGCCATGGCGTCCGCGCTGATCGCCGTGGTGGTGTCGATCGCCGACGACCTCAGCGACCCGGCGTTCTTCGTCCTCCTCGCCGCCGACCTCCTGATCATCTCTTCCATGGGGGCGCTGATCGGCGGGATGCGCGTACAGGCCGCCGAGGAGGCGGCCCGGCTGGACGCCCTGGAGCCGCTGCGGGCGGGCGCCCACGGGGACCGGCGTTGACGGGTGAGGGCGAACTCCTCGGCCCGCAGGAGGCCGCGCGGATCCGTGAGGGAATCGCCGGGGTCGTCCTGGGCGCGCCGGACGGCCTCGCCGAGTCCCTGGAGCACGACCCCGAGGGCTATCTGCGCCTGGTCGCCGCCACCCGCACCGGCGCCGAGGAGACCAGCAGGCTGCTGCGCGAGGCCGTGCAGGGGGCCAGGGCCGCGGGGCACAGCTGGGACACCGTGGGCCGCGTCCTGGGCGTGAGCCGGCAGGCCGCCCAGCAGCGCTTCGCCACCAAGGGGGCGGGCGCCGCGGCCGCCGGGGCGGCGG
This sequence comes from Streptomyces sp. NPDC046215, assembly GCF_040646215.1. Taxonomy (NCBI): domain Bacteria; kingdom Bacillati; phylum Actinomycetota; class Actinomycetes; order Kitasatosporales; family Streptomycetaceae; genus Streptomyces; species Streptomyces sp. NPDC046215. Next base: position 19,996 of record NZ_JBEYZW010000075.1, read on the forward strand.
CCGGGCCGGGCGCTCCCCGGCGGCGGGTGCTGACCCCGCTGACCGCCTTCGACGAGATGCCGGCGCTCGCGGAAGCGGGGCTGGAGGGCTGGCACGTCGTCGACTACGGGCCCCTGTTCCACGTCGTGGAGTACTCCGGGTACCCCTGGGAACACCGCCGGGTGCCGTTCGCGATCGGGACCCGGCACCGGCGGATGGAGGCCGAGGGCTGGACCCAGGTCGGCCCCGGCTCCTTCCCCTGGGCCTACTACAAGCGCCCGCTGCGGCAGGACGGGCGGGGCGAGGGAACCGAGCGGGATCAGAACAGCTGATCCTGTTCCGGGGCCGCCGCCCCGCGCTCGAAGGACAGCAGCCGCCTCTTGCGGTCCAGCCCGCCCCCGTAGCCGGTGAGGCTGCCGGTGGAGCCGATGACCCGGTGGCAGGGGACGATGATCCCGACGGGGTTCTTGCCGTTCGCCAGGCCGACCGCGCGGGAGCCGTTGGTGGCGCCGATCCGCTCGGCGAGCTCGCCGTAGGAGAGCGTCCGGCCGTAGGGGATCTCCTGGAGCCCTGCCCAGACCCTGCGCTGGAACGGCGTGCCCTCCAGGTGGAGCGGGAGGTCGAACGTCGTCGACTCGCCCGCGAAGTAGGCGGCGAGCTGCCGCGCCGCCTCGGCGAAGGGCTCGTCGCCGGGGTCGCCGGGGTCGCCGAAGGTCTCCTGGGGCGGCCGGTGCCGCTGCTCCTCCATGTAGAGGCCGGACAGGACGCCGTCGGTCGCCACCAGGGTCAGCGGGCCGTAGGGGCTGTCGATGACGGTGTGCTCGCGGGTCATGAGGGTTTTTCCGTTCGGTGGTGTGTCAGGCCGTCGGCATGTGGTTGATGGCGTGGTCGTCCGCGGACCAGAGGTACTGCACGGCGTACGCGCGCCACGGGCGCCAGGCGGCGGCGTGCCGGGTCAGCGCCCCGGGGGTGGCGGGCAGGCCGCAGGCGGCGGCCGCCCGCCGGACGCCGAGATCCGTCGGTACGAAGGCGTCGGGGTCGCCCAGGGCCCGCATGGCGATGAGTTCGCTGGTCCAGGGGCCCACGCCGGGGAGTTCGGCGAGCTGCCGGCGGGCCCGGGTCCAGTCGCTGCCCACCCCCAGGTCGAGCTCCCCGGAGGCGAGGGCCGCCACCACGCGGACCACGGTGGCCCGCCGCCCGGCGGGCATGGCCAGGGCCTCGGGGTCGAGGCCGGACAGCGCCTCGGCCGAGGGGAACAGGTGGGTGAGGCCACCGCCCATGGGGTCCTCGACGGCCTCGCCGTGCGCGGTGACCAGCCGGGCGGCGAGGGTGCGGGCCGCGGCGGTGGACACCTGCTGGCCGAGCACGGCCCGTATCGCCAGCTCCCCCGGGTCGACCGTGCGCGGCACCCGCCGGCCCGGCGCCTTGGCGACGAGCGGCGCCAGGTGTTCGTCGGCGGAGAGCAGCGCGTCCACCGCCTCCGGGTCGGCGTCGAGGTCGAGGAGGCCGCGGCAGCGGCTGATCGCTCCCGCCAGGTCGCGCTGGTCGGAGAGGGCGAGCCGGCAGTCGATGTGACCGGGGCGCGGGCGCAGGGCGACGGTGCCGTGCCCGTACGGCAGGCGCAGCGTGCGGCGGTAGGCGCCGTCGCGCCACTCCTCCACGCCGGGGACGGCTGTGGCCGCGAGGTGTCCGAAGAGGTTGTCGGGGCACAGCGGCGCCCGGTAGGGCAGCCGGAGCGTCAGGACGCCGGGGGCGGCGGTGCCGCGGCCGCGGGCCGCGCGGGCCCGGAGCTCGGTCGGGGTCAGGGCGAAGACCTCGCGCACGGTCTCGTTGAAGGTGCGGATGGAGGAGAACCCGGCCGCGAAGGCGGCGTCCGACATGGGCAGTTCGCTGGTCTCGATCAGCAGCCGGGCGGTCTGGGCGCGCTGGGCGCGGGCGAGGGCGAGGGGGCCGGCGCCGAGTTCGGCGCGGAGCTGGCGTTCGATCTGCCGGGTGCTGTAGCCGAGGCGGGCGGCGAGTCCGGGCACGCCCTCGCGGTCGACGGTGCCGTCGCCGATGAGCCGCATGGCCCGGGCGACGAGGTCGGCGCGCTCGTTCCACTGCGGCGAGCCGGGGCTGGCGTCCGGGCGGCAGCGCTTGCAGGCCCGGAACCCGGCTTGCTGGGCGGCGGCCGCGCTGGGGTAGAAGCTCATGTTCCGGTCCTTCGGCGGCACCGCCGGGCAGCTCGGACGGCAGTAGATGCGCGTGGTGAGCACGGCGGTGAAGAACCAGCCGTCGAAACGGGCATCCTTGGACCGCACGGCTCTGACGCAGCGCTCGAAGTCGGTGTGCATCTTTCAAGGATCGGGGCTGGGAGCCGTCCGGGCTCGCGGAAATCCGACATGGATGTCCCGCGGCCACCGCCCCGCCGCTGTCAACCTCGGTTGACAGCGGTGATCTTGTCATCCTACGTTGACGCCATGGGTGGAACGGAACCGGACGACGCCGTCGGTACCACCGCGGCCGCCCTGCACGGCGACCCCCGCGTGGGGCTGCCGGCCGTCGCCGCGCTGCGGCGGCTGACGGAGCGCCTGGAGGCGCTCCAGGTCGCCGGCGCGCGGGCGCGGGGCTGGTCCTGGGAGGAGATCGGGGCCGCCCTCGGGGTCAGCAGGCAGGCCGCCCACAAGAAGCACTCCCGGAGGTAAGCATGTTCGAACGGTTCACCCTGAACGCCCGGATGGCGGTGGTGCGTTCCCAGCAGGAGGCCCACGGCCTGGGGCACGCGTGGATCGGCAGCGAGCACCTGCTGCTGGGGATCATCGCCGAGAAGGAGGCGCCGGTCACCACCCTGGCCGGGCTCGGCCTCACCTATGAGCCCTGCCAGGCGGCCGTCCGCGCCATGGTGGGCGGCCCGGACGACGAGGCGCGCCGGCAGGGGCGGCACCCCTTCGTGCCGCGCGGCCTGGACCCCCGGGCGCTGCTGTCGTTCGCCCCCGAACCGGAGCCCGTCACGGGGCTCCGCCGGCTGCTGCCCTTCGGCCGCCCCAAGGCCCCCGCCGCGCCCCCGGTCGCCACCGCGCCGGACCACTTGCCCTGGGCCCCGTACGGCGAGAAGGCCCTGAAGGACTCCGACAAGGTGACGCTTCAGCAGGCCGACAACCGCATCACGCTCGTCCATCTCCTGCTGAGCCTCCTCACCCCCGGCGACACGGTGATCGCCGAGGTCCTCCGCCGGCTGGGGACGGACCCGGCGACGGTCCGCGCAGCGGTTCTGGCCGACCTCGGTCAGCCGGCCTGAAGCCCCGGCGGCTCTGAAGCCCGGGCGGCGCCGGGGGCCTCAGCCGCCGCCCGCAGGCGGGGGCGGCGTTCCTCGAAGCGCGCGGCCGGCAGGCCCCGGGCTCAGCCCGCCCGCAGGCTCCGCCACACCGCTCTCGCCGCGTGGTGACCGCACATCCCGTGCACCCCCGGCCCGGGCGGGGTGGAGGAGGAGCAGAGGAAGACGGCCGGGTGCGCGGTGGCGTACGGGACGCGGGCGAGCTTGGGGCGGATCAGCAGGCGCAGGCCCGCGACGGAACCACTGGCGATGTCACCGCCGACGTAGTTGGCGTTGCGCGCGGCCAGCTCCGGAGGGCCCGCCGTGGCGCGGGCGAGGACGAGGTCACGGAAGCCGGGGGCGAATCGCTCGACCTGACGCTCAATCACCTCCGTGGCGTCGCCTTTCCAGCCGTTGGGCACGTGCCCGTAGACCCAGAAGGTGTGCTTGCCCTCGGGTGCGCGGGAGGGGTCGACGAGGCTGGGCTGCGCGGTGATGAGGAAGGGGACCTCGGGGTCGCGGCCGTGGTGCGCGGCGCCCAGGGCGGCGCCGATCTCCCCGTACGTCGGGCCGACGTGGACCGTGCCGGCGCGGCGGGCCTCCGGGGAGGCCCACGGCACGGGCCCGCTCAGCGCGTAGTCGACCTTGAAGACGGCGGGGCCGTAGCGGAAGCGGCGGTAGGCGTCGCCCAGCCCGGCGATCCGGGCGAGGGCGGTCGGCGAGGTGTCGAAGACGTAGGCGCGGGCGGGCGGCAGCTCGTCCAGGCGCTTGACCTCGAAGCCCGTGCGGATCGCGCCGCCCTGCTCCTTGAGGAAGGAGCCCAGGGCGTCGGCGACCGCCTGCGAGCCGCCGCGCGGGACGGGCCACCCGGCAGCGTGCGCGGCGAGGGCGAAGATCAGGGCCATGCCGCCCGTGCCGAAGCCGGTGAGCGGCGCGATGCCGTGCGCGGCGAGCCCGGCGAACATCGCCCGCGCCTTCGCGTCACGGAAGCGGCGGACGAGCAGGGCCGCGGGCAGCGCGGCGGACAGGCCGAAGCGGGCGTACAGGGCGGGGTCGCTCGGCAGCCCGTCCCACGCCGTGCGCAGGAAGTCCGCGGCCACCGTCTCCCACCGGCCGTGGAAGGGCGCCACGAGCCGCCGGTAGGCTCCCGCGTCGCGCGGCCCGAGGGAGTGCGCGGTCTCGGCGGCGCTGTGCGAGAGGACCGCGGCGGTGCCGTCGGGGAAGGGGTGCGCCATGGGCAGCTCGGGGTGCAGCCACTCCAGGCCGTGCCGGGCCAGGGGCAGGCCGGTGAAGGCGGGGGAGCCCGCGCCGAGCGGGTGCACGGCGGAGCAGGGGTCGTGCCGGAAGCCGGGGAGGGTGAGCTCCTCGGTGCGGGCGCCGCCGCCGATGGCCCCGGCGGCCTCGAACACCTCGACGGCCAGGCCGCGCCGGGCCAGCTCGGCGGCGGCGGTCAGCCCGTTGGGTCCCGCGCCCACGATGACCGCGTCGAGCATCGTTGCCACCGGGCGGCCTCCCCTCGTCCGCTGAGAATCGTCCGCTGGAAAGCGTCCGCCGCGAAGATCAGCCGGCGGATGCCAGCAGATTCAGGATATGCCGGAGCGTCACCTCGTCACGCGCGGCGGCGAAGGGCAGGGTGTTGCCGCCCGCTATCCGGAAGGGCTCGCCGGCGACCGTCCCGCTCGCCCCGCCCGCCTCGGCGACCAGCAGCAGGCCGGCCGCGTGGTCCCAGGCGTTCTCCCAGGAGAACGCCAGGCCGTCGATGACGCCGCGCGCCACGTTGAGGTACTCCAGGCCGGCCGAGCCGCAGGGGCGCGGCGCGACGCCGTCGGTGCTCAGGGTCCGCAGGACGCGCTTCTGCTCGTCATTGGTGAAGTCGTAGTGGGAGATGGCCACGTCGAGGACCTTGCCGGGCTCGGGCGGGCCGGGGCGCAGCGGAGCGCCGTCCAGCACCGCTCCCCCGCCGCGGCGGGCGACCGCCATCAGGTCCAGGGCGGGCGCGTACGTCCAGGAGGCGAGCAGCTCGCCGCGGTGGGCCAGGCACACCAGCGTCGCGAAGCCGGGCTCGCCGTGGACGAACTGCCGGGTGCCGTCGACCGGGTCGACGATCCACACCGGCGCGTCGCCGTGCAGGGCGCCGAGGACACCGGGATCGGCGTGCACCGCCTCCTCGCCGACCACGACGGAACCGGGCAGGAGGGCCGTGAGGGAGGCGGTCAGGTGCTCCTCGGCCAGCCGGTCGGCGACCGTCACCAGGTCGTGCGGGCCGTTCTTCTCGACGATCTCGTGCGCGGCGAGCTGCCGGAAGCGCGGCATGATCTCGGCGGCGGCCGCCTTGCGGACCGCCTCCTCGACGTCGTTCAGGTCACCTGCGAGAAATTCATCGATCATACGTCCCATCGAACCATGCCCCACCGACAATCGGTGGTGGGCGGGGGGCGTGGACGTGACGCCCCGGTGAACGCCTCGCCGTCTCCGGCACCGGTCGCGGCGCCCCTCTCAGCGCCCGACCGCGTACCCCTGCGTCCCGCGGGGATCGGCGGCCGCCGACAGCGGGCCCGTCTCCGGGTTCCGCGCGACCGCGCACAGCCGTCCCTCCGGCCACGGCCCGCCGACCGTCACGTCGTGTCCGCGGCCGCGTGGCCCGGCTGTCACCGCCTCCCCGGCGCGCGCCTCGACGGTGACGGCGCCGGGCCGCGTCAGGCGGGGGTGGAAGGAGCCGGGGAAGGATTCCTGGTGCCGGTCGGGGGCGTCGACGGTGCCTTGCAGGTCGAGGCCGCCGCGGACGGGTCGGCGCAGCGCCGCGGCGAGGAAGAAGTGCAGTTGCCACTGGTCCTGCTGGTCGCCGCCGGGGGTGCCGAAAGGCAGGACCGGCTCGCCGCCGCGCAGCGCGGGCGAGGGCGTCAGGGTCGTGCGGGGACGGCGGCCGGGCCGGTGTAGTGGGCGACGCTCGCCCCGGCGGGGGCCGGCCCCGGGCCGCACAGCACCTGGACCGGGCCGCGCGTGGGGGCGAGGAGTGCGGGCACCCCTCCCGCCGGTCCGTTCATGGGCGGTTCGACGACGTGCGGGACGAAGCCCGCGGCCACGGCCGCGTCGAAGGCGTTGCCACCGGTCTCCAGGACGGCCATCGCGGACTGCGAGGCGAGCCAGTGGGTGGAGGAGACCATGCCGAAGGTGCCCTGGAGGGTCGGCCGTGTCGTGAACATGCCTGCCAGCTAGCCGGGTGGAGGAGCGGCCGCACAAGACCGTCCCGCCCTCCTCCTTCCGGCGCGGCGTTACCGTGGGGGGGCGCTGCCGGCCGAGCGGGCCGGCCGGAGAGACAAGCTGGAGGATGCGCCGGTGCACGGTGAGTACAAGGTGCCGGGCGGCAAGCTCGTCGTCGTGGACCTGGAGGTCGAGGACGGGGCGCTGCGTGAGGTGAGGGTGGCCGGGGACTTCTTCCTGGAGCCGGACGAGGCGCTCCTCGACATCAACCGCGCCCTGGAGGGCGCCGATGCCGACCTGCCGGCCCCCGAGCTCGCCGCTCGGATCGACGCCGCGTTGCCCGAGGGCACCGTCATGTTCGGCTTCAGCTCGGAGGCGGTGGGGATCGCCGTCCGCCGAGCCCTGGCGAACGCCACCGACTGGCACCACTACGACTGGCAGCTCATCCACGACGGCCCCCAGCCGCCCGCCCTGCACATGGCGCTGGACGAGGTGCTGACGGCGGAGGTCGCGGCCGGGCGGCGGCCGCCGACACTGCGGGTGTGGGAGTGGGGCGCCCCCGCCGTGGTCATCGGCAGTTTCCAGTCGCTGCGCAACGAGGTGGACCCGCAGGGCGCCGAGCGCCACGGCATGACGGTCGTCCGCCGGATCTCCGGTGGCGGTGCGATGTACATCGAGCCGGGCAACACCATCACGTACTCCCTGTGTGTTCCGGACGCTCTGGTGCAGGGGCTGTCCTTCGCCGACAGCTACGCCTACCTGGACGACTGGGTGCTGGGCGCGCTGGAGGGCATGGGCGTCAAGGCGTGGTACCAGCCGCTCAACGACATCGCCACCGACGCCGGGAAGATCGCGGGCGCCGCCCAGAAGCGGTTGCTGGGCACGGAGGGCGCGGTGCTGCACCACGTGACGATGGCCTACGACATCGACGCCGACAAGATGCTGGAAGTGCTGCGGATCGGCAAGGAGAAGCTGTCGGACAAGGGCACCCGGAGCGCCAAGAAGCGGGTGGATCCGCTGCGGCGCCAGACGGGGCTGCCGCGTGAGGCCGTCATCCAGAAGATGATCGAATCCTTCCGGGGCCGGTACGGGCTGGCGGAGGGCTCGGTCACGCCGGAGGAGATGGCGCGGGCGGAGAAACTGGCGGCGGAGAAGTTCAGCTCGCCGGAGTGGACGGCGCGGGTGCCGTAACCGACGGGCTGCCCCCGGACGGGCTTTTCAGCCCGTCCGGGGGCACCTCCTGGGGGCACCCCCAGCGGTGGCTGGGGCAGTTTGAGGACGCGCCCGCAGGGCGCTCGCCGCCGCAGGCTGCAACGGCAGGCCCTAGACAGCCCCACCCAACACGGGGATGACGGCGGAGCCGTACGCGTCGATCGTCGCCTCCTTCGCGTCGTGCATGGCGTACACCGCGAACTGGTCCACGCCCAGGGCGCGCAGCTCCTCCAGCCGTTCGCGGTGGGCTTCGACCGGGCCCAGAAGGCAGAAGCGGTCCACGATCTCGTCGGGCACGAAGTCCGTGGAGGGGTTGCCGGCCCGGCCGTGGTGGCTGTAGTCGTAGCCGCGGCGCTGCTTGATGTACGCGGTGAGGGCCTCGGGCACCAGGCCGGAGTGCTCGCCGTAGCGCTCGACCAGGTCCGCGACGTGGTTGCCGACCATGCCGCCGAACCAGCGGCACTGCCCCCGGGCGTGGGCCAGGTCGTCGCCGACGTAGGCGGGCGCGGCGACGCAGATCGTCACGGCGGCCGGGTCGCGTCCCGCGCCGGCGGCAGCCTTCCGCACAGCCTTGACCATCCATTCGGTCAGGAACGGGTCGGCGAGCTGGAGGATGAAGCCGTCGGCCTCCTGCCCGGCGAGGGCCAGCGCCTTCGGCCCGTACGCGCCCATCCACACGGGCAGCTTGCCGTCCCGCACCCAGGGCAGCTTCAGGGACGTCCCGCCGACGTCGGCCTCACGGCCCTCGGCGAGGTCGCGGATGATCCGCATCGACTCGCGCAGGGTGGCCAGGGTATTGGGCTTGCGGCCGGCCACGCGCATCGCGGAGTCGCCGCGGCCGATGCCGCACACGGTGCGGTTGCCGTACATGTCGTTGAGGGTGGCGAAGGTGGAGGCGGTGACCTCGGGGGTGCGGGTGGTGGGGTTGGTGACCATCGGACCGACGATCAGCCGCTCGGTGTGGTCGAGGATGCGGCTGTGGATGACGAAGGGTTCCTGCCACAGCACGGCGGAGTCGAAGGTCCAGCCGTAGCGGAAGCCGGCGCTCTCGGCGCGGCGCATGAGGTCCACCACGGCGCTGGCGGGCGGGTCTGTCTGCAGGACGAGTCCGAAGTCCACGGAGGGTGCTCCTTACGCGAGGTACTGACAGGTGGCGCGGGGGACGTAGCGGCCGTGGCCGGCGCGTCCGGTGAACTTCCGCCCGTCGATGACGATTTCGCCCCGCGAGAGGACCGTCTCGACGCGTCCGGTGACCCGCTTGCCCTCGTAGGCGGAGTAGTCGACGTTCATGTGGTGGGTCTCGGCCGAGATGACCTGCTCGGCGTGCGGGTCGTAGATGACGATGTCGGCGTCGGAACCGGGCGCGAGGGTGCCCTTCTTCGGATAGAGGCCGAACATCCGGGCCGGCGAGGCACAGGCGATCTCGATCCAGCGGCGGCGGCCGATGTGCCCGTCGACCACGGCCTGGTGGAGGAGGTCCATCCGGTGCTCCACGCCGGGCAGCCCGTTGGGGATCTTGGAGAAGTCGCCGCGGCCCAGCTCCTTCTGGCCGGAGAAGCAGAAGGGGCAGTGGTCGGTGGAGACCACCTGGAGGTCGTCGGTGCGCAGCCCGCGCCAGAGGGCGGCCTGGTGCTCCCGGGGGCGCAGCGGGGTCGAGCAGACGTACTTGGCGCCCTCGAAGCCCGGTTCGGCGAGGTTGTCGGTGGACAGGAAGAGGTACTGCGGGCAGGTCTCTCCGAACACCGGCAGGCCCTTGTCGCGGGCCTGCGTGAGCTCGGCGACGGCTTCCTCGGCCGAGACGTGGACGACGTAGAGAGGCGCCCCGGCCACCCGGGCGAGCTGGATCGCCCGGTGGGTGGCCTCGGCTTCCAGGAGCGCCTTGCGGACCTCGCCGTGGTAGCGGGGGTCGGTCTCACCACGCGCCAGGGCCTGTTCGACCAGGACGTCGATGGCGATGCCGTTCTCGGCGTGCATCATGACCAGCCCGCCGTTGCCGGCGGCGCGCTGCATGGCCCGCAGGATCTGCCCGTCGTCGCTGTAGAACACCCCCGGGTAGGCCATGAAGAGCTTGAAGGAGGTGACGCCCTCGCCCACCAGGAGGTCCATCTCCTTGAGCACGCTCTCGTGCACGTCGGAGAGGATCATGTGGAAGGCGTAGTCGATCGCGCAGGTGTCCGCGGCCTTGGCGTGCCAGGTGTCGAGCCCCTCGCGCAGTGCCTGCCCGCGGGTCTGGACGGCGAAGTCGACGACGGTCGTGGTGCCGCCCCAGGCGGCGGCCCGGGTGCCCGTCTCGAAGGTGTCGGAGGAGGCGGTGCCGCCGAAGGGGAAGTCGAAGTGCGTATGGGCGTCGACCCCGCCGGGGATCACGTACGTCCCGGTGGCGTCGAGGGTATGGTCGGCCGTCCAGCTCCGGGCGAAGGAGCTGTCGGGGGTGGCGAGGGCGGCGATCTTACCGTCCTCGACGAGGACGTCCGCCCGGGTCTCCTCGGCGGCGGTGATGACGAGGCCGCCCCGGATGGCGGTTCTGGTCATGGCCGGTCCTTTCCGCCGGGGGTGTCCCGCACCTGGCGCAGGACCTCCGCGAGGATCGTCGCGCCCTCTTCGGCCTCGGCGATGGTGAGCGACAGGGGCGGGGCGATGCGCAGGACGTCCGCCTCGCGGCCGCCCTTGCCGATCAGCAGGCCGCGCTCGCGGGCGAGTTCGAGGGCGAGGGAGGCGGCTCGCGGGGAGGGCGAGCCGTCGGGCTCGGCCAGCTCGATGGCGATCATCAGGCCCCGGCCGCGCACTTCGCGGACGGCCGGAAGGCCGGCGGTGACGGCGCGCAGCCGCTCGATGAGGAGGCCGCCGACCCGGCGGGCGTTGCCCTGGAGGTCGTGCTCCAGGAGGTGGGTGAGGTTGGCGAGGCCGGCGGCCATGGTGACGGGGCTGCCGCCGAAGGTGGAGATGGAGTTGGCGTCCAGGCAGTTCATGATCTCGGCCCGGGCGACGACGCCGCCGATCGCCATGCCGTTGCCGATGCCCTTGGCGAACGTGAGGACGTCGGGCGGGCCGTTCTCGGCGTGCGCCTGCCAGCCCCAGAAGTGGTCGCCGGTGCGGCCCCAGCCCGTCTGCACCTCGTCGGAGATCCACAGGATGCCGCGGGGCGCCAGGACGTCGCGGAAGGCCGCGTAGAGGCCGTCGGGGGGTGCGGTGAACCCGCCGACGCCCTGGACGGGTTCGGCGATCAGCGCGGCGACGTTGCCGTGCGTCTGGCCGAGCATGTCCTCCAGGTCGGCGACGCACGCCCGCGTGAACCGCTCGTCGCTCAGGTGCGCGTACGGGCCGCGGGTGCGGACGCCGCCGTGCACGTAGAGCGTCTGGAGCGGGGAGAGGCTGGTGGGCGACCAGGAGGCGTTGCCGGTGATGCCGATCGAGGAGAACGAGCGGCCGTGGTAGCTGTTGCGCATCGCCAGGATCTGGTTGGAGCGCCGGTAGGTGGTGGCGAGGAGGAGCGCCGCGTCGTTGGCCTCGGTGCCGGAGGTGGTGAAGAAGACGCGGGCGTCGGGGATGCCGGACAGGGCGGCGACGCGCTCGGCCAGTTCGACCATGTGCCGGTCGAGGTAGAGGGTCGAGGTGTGGAGGATGCGCCCGGCCTGTTCGGCGACGGCCTTGGTGACCTCGGGAAGGGCGTGGGCGGTCATGGTGGTGAGAATGCCGCCGAAGAAGTCGAGGTAGCGCCTGCCCTCGGTGTCCCACACGTGCCTGCCCTCACCGTGGGTGAGCTCCAGGGGCTCGCGGTAGTACAGGGAGAGCCACTCGGGCATGACGGCCCGGTGCCGGGCGTGCAGGGAGCCGGGGGCGGTCACGGGCGGACCAGCCCGTCGTAGGCGTCGGGCCTGCGGTCGCGGTAGAACGCCCACTGGTGCCGGACCTCGTCGATGAGGGAGAAGTCGAGGTCGCGCACGACCAGTTCCTCCTTGGTGTCGCTGGCGACGTCGCCGACGAACTGGCCGCGCGGGTCCACGAAGTAGGACGTGCCGTAGAAGTCGTTGTCGCCGTACTCCTCCCGGCCCACGCGGTTGATCGCCGCGACGAAGTACTCGTTGGCGACGGCGGCCGCGGGCTGTTCCAGCCGCCACAGGTGGGCGGAGAGCCCGCGCGAGGTGGCCGAGGGGTTGTAGACGAGCTGCGCGCCGGCCAGGCCGAGGGAGCGCCAGCCCTCGGGGAAGTGGCGGTCGTAGCAGATGTAGACGCCGACCTTGCCGACGGCGGTGTCGAAGACGGGCCAGCCGAGATTGCCGGGCTTGAAGTAGTACTTCTCCCAGAAGCCCTCGACCTGGGGGATGTGGTGCTTGCGGTACTTGCCCAGGTAGCTGCCGTCGGCGTCGATGACGGCCGCGGTGTTGTAGTAGAAGCCGGGCTGCTCGATCTCGAAGACGGGCACGACGATCACCATGCCGGTCTCGCGGGCGAGGTCCTGCATGCGGCGGACGGTGGGCCCGTCGGGGACGGCCTCGGCCCAGCGGTAGTGCGCGCTCTCCTGCACCTGGCAGAAGTAGGGGGCGTTGAAGACTTCCTGGAAACCGATGACCTTCGCGCCCTGCGCGGCGGCCGCGCGGGCGTGCTCCTCGTGCTTGGTGATCATCGACTCGGTGTCGCCGGTCCAGCTCGCCTGCACGAGTGCGGCGCGGACAACATGGGCCATGAGCTGCTCCTTTGCCGGGGCGTCAGCCAGGCTGACACGCGTAGATCCACGTGTGCCTGCGACCGTATGACCCGTCACGCTCTGTGGCAAGGGCATCGCGGGGGCCCTCCCGGCGGGTCATGGGGTGCACCGCCGCTGCGCGGCGGTGTCCTCAATCTCCCCCAGCTACCGCTGGGAGGTGCCCCCAGACGGGCTGCTGTGCTTTGTCCTCAAGCGCCGGTC
>NZ_JBEYZW010000076.1:0-32141 GCF_040646215.1 Streptomyces sp. NPDC046215
CGCTCCCGCATCGAGGAACTCACCGCACGCCGGTGCGGAGGACATACTGGCGTCCGCCCGTCCGCCCGGGGCGGTGTGGGCTACCACCATCACCGACCGACCTGGCGAGGCGCGCCGGTTGGCCGGGGCGCTCCTGGCAGCGGCCGGCGGACATCCCCTCCTGCTGGAGCTGGCCGACGGCCTGTGCGCCGATCCCGGCCGGCTCGCCGAGCCGGCCGCCTCTGCCCGACGGGCGCACAACAGGGGTGAGGATGCCCGTATCGGCATCCTCATCTCCGGGCAGGCCACCGCGGGCGACGTCGATCACCTGCAGAGCATGCGCGCCTGGACCGGGGCCGTCGTCGGCGACCTGCCCCCGGAAACCCGTGATCTCTTCTCCTTCCTGTGCTGCCTGGAGGAAGCGGACCGTACCCTCCCGACCTTGGAACAGAACTGGCCGGACCTACGCTCGCGGCTCGGTCACGGCGAAACACCCGTGCAGATGAATCTGCTGACATCGGCGGAGCGAGGACTGCTGACACTACGGTTCCGAACAAGCGACGTATCCCTGGAGATCCACCACGTGATCGCCGCCGCAGGCCGCGAACTCGCCGGCGGCGACTTCCGCGCGATGGTCGACACCCGGATGTCCGGCTACTGGGTGACGGTATTCAAGATGGCCTGGTCCCGGGAGGGCACCGATGCGGAGGGAGCGCACCTGACCGGGCCACTGATCGCGCGGGCCGGCATGTCGGCGGCGCCGTACCTGGCCCGGGACGGCAACCCGGAGCTGGCCGAAGGGCTACTGGAAGCCGTGCTGCTGCGCGACGCCACCGGGCCGACGGCCGCACGGGTGGGGCCCATGATGCGACGGCTGGCCGTACAGCACCTCACGGGCGGCGGTGGGCGACGCCTCTCCGCCGCGCACACGAGAGTCATGCAGCTGATCAACCCTGAGCAGGCCGCCGCACAGACCCGCAGGACACTCGAAAAGGCGCGGGCCGCGAAAGACTACGAGGTGGCGGCAGGCGCGGCGAGCCGCCTGATCGGGTCTGCCGTCCGGGCGGGGCACATCGAGGAGGCGCTCGCACTGGCCGACGAGCAGATCGAGTACGTGCGGCGGGCGGGCTTCGGTGGCTGGGAAAGATATCGCGGCGAAGTGAGCCGGGTACATGTGCTGGCGACCTCCCGGCACGCGGAACAGGCGCTCACCGAAGCCGCCGATCTGATCGAGAGGATGAAGCCACTACCGCGGGGAGCAGCGGACGCGGAGAGTCCCTTCTGGTGGGCAGTGTGGGAGGAACTCCTCGACACCGCCCAGCAGGCGGCTGTTCGCGTCGGCCGCTGGGAGCAGGCGCTGACGTACAACGCGGAGCTGTGCGCCTCCAAGGAAGCCCGCGGCGCCCCCCGTACCGACCTCGTCCAGGCCCGCCACCGCGCCTACACGCCACTGCTCGAACTGGGGCGCACCGAGGAAGCGCTCTCCCTCGTGGACGCGAGCCGACAGATCGCCGAGCGCCTCGGCGACCCCCTGCTGCTCGCCGACGTATTCGGCGCCCTGGGAAACATCGAGAACGTCCGCGGACACGGGGACGTGGCGATCGACCGGGCCCGGGACTGCCTCCGCTACGCCTACCGGGCGCAGTCTCCCCACACCATCGCGATCGGACACGCCAACATCGGCACCTATCTGAAGGTTCACGCCCGGGACGGCACAGCGGCGGTGGCCCATCACCTGGCGGCCGGGCTCCTGGGCAGGCTGACCGACGGCGTCACCAGCAATGCCGGGATCGCGACAGCCGGTGATCTGTACGAGTTCGGGCCGGAACTCGAACTGCCCGGCAGCCCGGAGGAGCTGTGCGAACGCGTCGGCCAAGTCCCGGGGGTGGACCTGCTCCCCGTACTGCAAGGGCTCACACCCGACCCGGCCACGCTGAGCGGCTTGCTGGAGAGCCTGATCGAGGAAGCGCGCCAGCAGGTTGAGCAGTCGTCCGCCGGCTCGGCGCTGAAGGAAGCCGTGTGGTCCATCTCCTGGGAGCCGCTGATCGCCGCGCTGGTGGCCGCCACCCGCGGCAACACCGCGGCGTACATCAACCTGCGCAAGCGCCTCGCCACGCTGGAGACCCTCGATCCCCGGTTCGCGAAGCCGGCCGCAAGGCTGCGGCGGCTCTACAACGGTGAGCGCGGACCGGACGTCCTCGCCGACCTCGAGCCGCTGGACACTGCCGTGGTCAGCCGCGCCCGGCAAGCACTGGAAAACGAGGTCATCGTGCCCACTGAGCTGCGGTTGGTGATGAACTACCACCTGGCTCTGGGCACTTTCGTCGGGGCCGCCACCGGAGACGAGGCCAGCGCGTCCGCAGCGCGGGAAAACCTTGCCGACTTCGCCGCAGACCCCTCGCTCGAGCCGATGTCGGCAGCCCTGAACGAGGTGATCGCCGGCAGCCGCGAAGCCGGACTGATCACGCGACTGGACGACCCCGTGCAGCGCGAGGTCGTGGCCCTGGTGCTGCGCCACATCACCCACGTAGAAGCCGCGGGGAGCTGATGCATGGGTGGTTACGGGTAACACGGCCCACGGGGATACTTACGGTCATGGAGCAGGAACCGAAGGACACCGACGTCAAGATGAACGACGACGGTGAGCTGCTGTACTTCGATGGCAAAGACTGGGTGCCGTATCTCGACGTGGAAGTCGACGGCGGCACGCCTGGGCATCTGGTCAGGGGCGACAACGATCAATGACGGCCCCGACGCCCCCCGAAGCCGGCCCCGGCCTGCCGTTCGACACGCTGCCCTCGCCGCTTGAAGCAGTGCCCGAACTGCGGGCCGCGGCGCGGTGGATGATCGCCGCCTACGGGACTGTCGGGGCCGCCCTGTTGGGTGGCGGCCCGCTCGTTGCGGTCGGTCGCGTCCACGGGATCGGCGAGGCGTGCATCGCGGGCGGTGCGCTGCTTGTCGCCCTGACGGGGGTCATCATCGCCATCTGGCACGTGGGCCGGGTGCTGGAACCCCCGGTCACCACGACGGCCACGCTCAAGTCTCCGGCACTGCGCGGTCTGCGCGAGGCGATCGACGCGGAACCGGCCTACTACTTCGGCTCCGCAGCCACCAGCATCGAAGACCTGCTGCGCCACCGGCGGATCGCCGTGAGTATCCACCGTGCGGCGCTTGCGGAGGACGACCCGCAGCGCCGCGACCAGTGGCGGGACAACCTGCACCGAGTGCACGCCAACATCGCCAGAACCGACCCTCTCGTGCGCTGGCTGCTCGCCACGGCGCACGTCTACCAAATCCAGTCGGCCCTGCGCGCAGCGCGTTACTGGTGCCTGCTCGGAGTCGCCCTGGTCGCGGTCGGCTCGGTGGCATTCCTCACCGTCACCGGGAAAAGGTGATATGGCCCAAACACGCTGTCGGATGCCGGCGACGCGCGAATCGTCTGGGACGCGGGGGCGGGAGTAGGGCGCTCACGACGCTGCGTACGATCAGCTGGTCCCAGCTGCCTCGCCCAGGAGCTCCGCTAGATGTCCGCCGTCCTCCATTCACCCCACACCACCACCGGCCTGCGGTCCGTGCGGCTTCTGCCTCGCGTCGAAAACACCGAGCGGCTGCACGCCCTGCTGTGGTCCGCCGGCCCGGGCTGGCGAATGATCAGCAACGCGGTGCTGGGCGGAGGCATCGGCGAACGTGCCTGGGTTCTCAACGCCCAGGTCTCCCACGGCTACCGGCGCACCGACCCCGACCGGCACCTCGCCGGCCTCGCCAAGACTGCGGGCGCCCGGGGGGAGGGCGTGGGACTGATGACTGCGGCCGACGTCACCGGCCACGCCCATGCCCAGGACGGCGGTGTCGAAGCTCTCGCGACAGCGGGCGTCACCGTCCGCGGATGGGCAGCCTCCCCCGCTGAAGGTTCAGCCCGCCCGGCAGCACCCGGCACGATCAACATCATCGCCGCACTTCCCGTGGCACTGACCGACGCCGCTCTGGTCAATGCCGTGGCCACTGCGACCGAGGCCAAGGTCCAGGCTCTCCTCGATGCCGGCTACGACTGCTCCGGCACCCCGACCGACGCCGTGTGCATCGCCGCCCGCACCCCCGGCGAAGGCGGCACGCCACATGCCTTCGCCGGGCCACGCTCTCTATGGGGCGCCCGCCTCGCCCGCGCTGTCCATCACGCCGTCCTCGCCGCCACGCCTTCTCCCTGACCACCGCTTCTCGCCATCAGCGGCGCAGACCGGCGGGCTGGGTGGAACTGAGGGCAACCTGGGGTGGCTCGTGCGGGGTGAACCGCACTGTGGTGGACAGCCTGGAACACACCTCTTCGAGAGTGCTCGGCGTCAGGCCACTGGGAGTGGGGCCGGCTGCCGTCGCCGGACGTGGGGGTGGGCGAGGATTTGCGCGGTGGGGTTCCACCGACCACGGGAGCTGAGCGCTCATCGGGGTGGCCGCGAACGCGAGAAGCCCCGATCGGTGCGGCGCCTTCTTGGAGGCGACCAGTCCCCGCCCGGTCACCTCCGCAGCGCCGGAATCGGCGCCCGCTTCGCCATGGCGCACATCGTGCCGGTGAACCGAGCAGGAGGCCGGACGGACCGGCTCTCCCGCGTTGATCAGTTGCAGGTCATGTTGACGGGTGCGTGGTCCGGGTCGTTCCGGTGGCACAGGTGCTGCGGGGCCTTCAGGTCCGTGATGGAACCCTGCCACACGGCGCCCTGCCACAGAGCCTGCGGGGAACCGGAGTCCGCCAGCAGACGCGGGTAGCGCAGGACCTCCCAGGACGGGTACTTGTCCTTGTTCGTGTCGATGTCGAAGCCGGTGAAGTTCTTGTTCTTGTCGTCGTAGCCGTGCGGGTAAACGTGGAACGTCGCGTTGATCCGGCCGAGATCCGCGTACTGCGAGCCGGGGACGTCCACGAACGAGTTGACCGCTGACACGTCCACCCGGATGCCGCCGTTACCGTAGGGCTCCACCCAGTACTCGTTCCGCGGGGTCCGGTCGTCCTGGACCACCTTGGCGTGCTCGGTGCGCGCCAGAGGCTTGGCATTACGGCATGGCAGGTCACCGACGCAGGACCGGTCGACGTAGATCCCGACCTGGCCCGTGGCGGTGTCCCAGGCAATGGCCACCTTGGAGCTGGCTTCGGGTTCGGTGCTCCACAGGCGGTGGTTGCCCAGGGAGTGATTGACCGGGTTGCCGTCGTCGCCGATGTAGCCGCGCACCACGACGATGCCCCGGTCGGGGCCCTTGGGCAGCAGCGTGGCGCTCTCCTTCAGATCGCCCGGGGTCGGGCTGCCCTGGAAGAAATGGGCGTTCGCACGGGGGACCAGCGGGTTCGCGGTCTCGTTCGGCGACCACCGGATGGGGCCGTGCTCGAACATCTGGGTGACGCCCTCCTGCTGGAGTTCGTCGGTAATGGGGTAGCCGTACACCCCGCTTTCCCAGCCCGCCTGCCCCCAGCGCTGGCCGATGAGGCCCCAGACGGGGTGGACGCCGTTGGAGCGCGTGGGATGCCAGTAGAGCGAGCCGCCCTGGAACACCTGACGCTTCCCGGCGCCGTCGGGGAGGGACAGTTCGTCGCTGGTGGGGTAGCCGAGGGAGCCCTTCTCCCAGCCCATGGCGGCCCACTTGTCGCGGATGAGGCCCCAGATGACGTGGGCGTCGGTGGAGGGGCTCCAGTAGATCGAGCCGCCGTCGAAGACACTGAACCGGCCCACCCCGTCGGGAGCGGTCTGCTCGTCGGTCTGGGGGCAGCCGAGCGTGTCCCGGTACTCCCGGTACTTTTCCAGGATGCGGCCCTGGACCGTGTGGCCACAGATCTGTTCCGGGGCCTTCCCGACGGCGGAGGCCGTCGCCGGGAAGAGGGCGGAGCCGGCGAGAAGGGCGGTGAGCAGGAGCGAGATTCTCGCTCCCCGCCCGCGGGCTCGTCTGCGGGGCATCGAGTGTTCTCTGATGATGTTCACCTGAGTGATTCTCGTGCACATGTCAATAGCGCAGTCGGTGCCCGAAGAGCCAAGGAACGGGCGGGTCCGCGACAGAAGCACACGGGTGGGCCCGGTCGCGAGAACTGCTGGAACCCCCGCCGGCGCCCCGGAATTGACCCCTGGGCCACGAAACCGCAAGTCAGGTGTTCGCCTGCGCGGCGTGGCTCCGCTTCGCCACTGCCGGCTACCCCGGCATCGCGGGGCGGCTGTTCACAGGCTGCGCCCGGCGCGTCGCCGCCCCGATGTCACACCTTCACCACGATCTTGCCGGTGAAGGTGCTGGAGTCCATCAGACGGTGCGCGTCCGTGATGCGCTCCAGGCCGTCGAAGGTCTCGGCGATCACGGGTGCCAGCGCGCCGCTCGTCAGGCCCGAACCGATGAAGGCGGCGGCACGGCGGCGGTAGGCCTCATCGCGGCAGAGGACTCCGTTGCCGTACGCGTGGACGGTCAGTGGCCAGTTCATCGACAGCTGAGCGGGGCGCGGGTCCAGGAAGCCGTAGAGCACCAGCGTGCCGCCGGGGGTGAGCGCGTCGCCGAGGGTCGCGAAGCCCGGGCCGCCCACCCCGTCGAAGGCCATCCGCGCTCCCCGGCCGTCGGTGATCCGCTGCACCTCCTCGACCAAATCCTGGGAGGCGGTGCTGATCACGTGGGTCGCGCCGAGCTCCAGCAGCCGCTCCCGCTTGGACTCGCCGCGCGTGGTCGCGATCGGAATCGCGCCCATCCGCAGGGCTGTCTGGATCGCGGCCGTCCCCGTACCGCTGGAGGCGGCCGTGATGATCACATGGTCGCCCGGGGCCAGCCCGCCGGTCTCCACCATGCCGCCGTACGCCGTCGAGTACGACAGCCACGCCGCCGCGGACGTGACCGCGTCGACGCCCTCGGGCCGGTGCACCAGCGACGCCTCGGGCAGGACGGCGTGCTCTCCGTACACCCCGTGGACGCCGAAGTCGAAGTTCGCCGCAGCCATCACCGCATCGCCGGGGGCGAACGCGGTCACGCCCTCGCCGACCGACTCGACCACCCCCGCGGCCTCGTAGCCGAGCCGGGAGCCGGGCAGGGCCGGCTGGTAGTAATAGCCGCCCGCGCGGAAGAGGGCCTCGGCCCGGTTGAGGCCGATCGCCTCGACGCGGAAGAGGACTTCGCCGGGCCCGGGCTGTGCCAGCGGCACCTCCTCGATCTTCAGGACTTCGGGGCCGCCGAGCTCGTGGAAGAGAACCGCCTTGGTGACTGCCGTGTGTGCAGAAGCAATTGTCATAGGAACGACCGTACGGAGAGCTCGGGAGACGATCCATATCCGAAAACCTCCCGGCTATGTCCCAACGTCTCTCGATCATGGCGACAGGGTGTGATGGTGACGGTAAGGTGCGGCCATGGACGTACTGAGCGACGCGATCGCCGCCATGCGCACCGGGCGCCCCCACTCCTCCCGTTCGGTCAAGCGCGCGCCCTGGGGCGTCCGCTTCCCCGCCTCTGACGGCGCCGGCTTCCACGTGGTCCTCCAGGGCTCGGCCTGGCTCCTGCCGCCCGAGGGGGCCGACCCCGTCCGCCTCGGCCCGGGCGACGTCGTCTTCCTGGCCCACGGGTACGGGCACGGCCTCGCCGACGACCCCGGTACGCCGCTGGAGGAGGCCCGGTTGAAGACGGACGGCTCCTGGCCGTCGCTCCGTCACCGAGGGCCCGTCCACGGCGACGAGACCCTCATACTCTGCGGCGCCTACCAGCTCAACAAGGCGCGGGCTCACCCTCTCCTGACCGACCTGCCGCCCTTCATCCACCTCCCGGCCCGGATCGGAGCCCATGACCGGCTGCGCTCCGCCGTCGATCTGCTCGGTGCCGAACTGGCCGACCCCCAGCCGGGCTCCGACGCCGTCGTGCCCGCGCTCCTCGACACCCTGCTGCTCTACTTGCTGCGCACGTGGTGGCTGACCGAGCGCCCCGACGAGTCGTCCGGATGGGCGGCGGCCCTGGGTGACCCGGCCGTCGCCGCCGCGTTGCACGCCATCCACGACGACCCGGCACACCCCTGGACGGTCGAGGAGCTCGCCGCCCGCGCGGCGCTGTCCCGAGCCGCCTTCGCCCGGCGCTTCACCGCACTCGTCGGCCAGCCGCCGCTCGCCTATCTGACCTGGTGGCGCATGACGACGGCGGGCCGGCTGTTGCGCGAGGATGACGCACCGCTGCGCACCGTCGCCGAACGGGCGGGATATACCTCGGAGTTCGCCTTCGCCAAGGCCTTCAAACGCGAGTACGGAGTGGCCCCCGGCAGGTACCGCAAGCAGGGGGCCGGCATCTCGGCGTGACCGGTGCGAGCGAGGTGGCCGGCGCGATCCACGGAGTGCCGGAGGCCGGGGATCGTCAGACTGGCCCGCACCGCGGTGCGCTCTCGGCGAGGGCCGGCCAGAGGGAGCTCCGCTTCTCGGCGTCGACGAGGACGGGATAGCGGGCGTCGTATGCCTAATAGGCGTCGCGGGTTGGCCGTTAGGCCAGTCCTGGCAGGGGCCGGGTGAGACGTCTGGTTTGTATGCGGCGCCTGGGAGAGCTTCGACAAACCCTGGGGACGGCTCGAACCACGGCACGGTACGCCGACCGAATTCGAAACGGCAGGGGCAGGCATGCGTCCCTCCACCTCCCGAACAGCCGGAGCCGTGGAGCTCTTCTCGAGAGCGAGGACCCTGGGCTCAGCTGGGGCCACGGACGGCTGATGGGGTGGTGCGCCAGCGAGCGCTTCTATGAGGTCGCCGGGTGGTCCCGCCCCGGCTCGACGCCGAGGGACAGCGAACGCTCGAAGGGAGCGCGTGTTGCACGTGACCTGCGGAATCGACTGGGACGAAGCCCAGGGCCGGGCGGAAGGAGGGCGCGGGCACGGCGACTCCGAGCTTGCGCAGCACCGCGACGCCGTCGGGGTGGAGCCATTCCTCGGCCAGCCGCGTGGGCGGCCGGCGCGAGGTCTCCAGGAGCAGGACGCGGTGGCCGGCGCGGGCGTGGGCGAGTGCGGCGGCGCAGCCGGCCGGGCCCGCACCGATGACCGCGACGTCGCAGGCGGCCTCATCGGCGGTCATCGTTTCCTGCGCCGGTAGCGCACCGTGCACGGCTGCCGGGGCGGGTGGAACACCGAGGCACGGACCTCGCGGACGCGGGGGTCGGCGAGCTCCAGATCGAAGGAGCGCAGCAGGACGCTCCAGATCACCTTGATCGCTTGCTGGGCGAAGGCCGGGCCCAGGCAGGGGTGCCGGCCTCCGCCGAAACCGATGAGGGCGTAAGGCGCGGCGCGGTGTTCCGCACGGCCGGGAAGGTAGCGGTCCGGATCGAACGCCTCGGGATCGCGGAACACGTCCGGCCGGCGGTGCGACGCCCCCGGCGAGGCACACACCAGATAGCCGCGCGGGACCCGGTAGCCGCGGATGCACAGGTCCCGCACGGCCAGGCGGGGGAGCAGCCAGACGGGCGGGTGGAGGCGTTCGGCCTCCAGGAGGCAGTGGCCCAGGCGCTCGAGCCGGTGGAGCGGCGCAAGGGTGGCCGGCGGATAGTCCGTGAAGGCGGATTCCTGCTCCGCGCGCAGGACGGGGAGCCACTGGGGGTGCTGGAGCAGGAGGACGCCGGTCCAGGCCGCATGGGCCATGACGGGAGCCGAGGCGAACAGCCAGGAGAGCATGAGGGCGGCTGCGGTGTCCTCGTCCAGGGAAAGGCCGCACGGCCCGGCCGCTCGAAGGAGCTCCGCGAAACGGCTGCGGTCGGCGCCCTCGGGACGGTCGTCGGGAGCGATCTCTTTGATGGCGCGGGTGAGGGTCTCACGGGCGCGGTCGGCCCGGCGGTGGCGGGGCACGAGGGCACGGGGGCCCATGACGAAGGACATGTAGAAGGAGTCCTCCAGCCGGCTCAGCAGTGCGGGAAGCTCCCGGCCCGTCGTGCGGCCGAACCGTGGCCCGATCAAGCAGTGGGCGGAGATGCGTGCGCTGATATCCCGCATCGCCTTCACGAGATCGAACGTCCCGCTCCCCTCCCACGGCGCGATGTACCGCTCGACCTGGTCGACCATCACCGGGAGGCACCGGGCCAGGGCATCCCGTCGGAGATGGGGGAGCAGCAGGGACTGCTGCCAGACCATGACGTCGGTGGGGACGTCGAAGGCCACCCCTCGGCCCACCAGAGGAGTCAGGAGCGGTTCGTAGATGACGCGGCGGTCGACGTCGGTCTCGTCCAGCCCCAGGACCACGGCATTCGCCTGCGGCCCGCAGAACGACGCGACCCGCCGGCCCGGCAGCGTGAACGTCACGGCTTCACCCCGCCTGCTGTGGGCGCGCAGCAGGAAGCCCACGGGGTCCCGGAAGAAGGGGACGGCGTGACCGATCAACGGCAGCCCGCCGCCGAGGGCGGGGAGTTCCCGTCCTCCGGGCCGGGGGAGAGCCTGCGCTTCGGTAGTCATGCTGTCCCCGGGGTTCCTTCGTGAGCGGTCGGGGCGGACGCGGCGACGGCCCCCGGGTAGCGGCCGACGGCCAGGGCCGGGAAGTACACCGGGTAGAGGTGGTAGACGAGCATCATGGTGGTGAAGAAGACACCGTTGACGTGGCCGCCGGCCCAGGAGCCGTCCGCTTGCTGACGGGCGCACAGCCGGCGGATGCCGTTCACGACGACGGGGTGCCGGGGGCCGAGGGTGTCGAGCCCCGCCATGACTGCCCAGGCCGCCATCTCGGGGAGGCCTTCTTCCAGCGCCAGGTACCGGCGTTCGAGGCAGCTTCGCCAGTCCTCGCCCCAGGAACCGTCCTTCAGCTGGGACCCCGTAAGCCAGCGGGCCAGCGCCACGGGCGCCGGGTCGTCGGCCGCAACGCCCGCGGCGCGCAGCCCGCGGGCGGCGTGGAAGGCGGCGTAGGTGTAGTTGATGCCCCACGTTCCGCCGAACGATCCGTCGTGGTGCTGCCGGGCGCGGAGGTAGGCGACGCCGCGGGCCGTCGCCTGCCCGGCACGGTGGCGCGCGGCCGGCTCCAGCAAGGGACGCATGCGGGACAGGGCGGCCAGGACGAAGCCGGTGCATTCGACCGACGAGGTGTCGGTCATGCACCCGGCGAACATCTCCGTCGGGTTGAGGGCCTCCAGCCAGGTGCCGGCCCGCCGACGGTCGAGGGTGGCGAGCCCGCCGGCGGGCTTCTGCCGGTCCGGCATGACGTTCAACGCGCCGTGCAGAGCCTGCCGCCCCAGGTGGGCCGGTGCCGGAATCCGGCGGCCGCCGGGGCCGGTGGCCTCCTGCACCCGCAACAGGGCGCCCACGGCTTCGGCCGTGCAATCGCTGACGGGCCAGCGGCTGTGGCCGTCGGAGAACGCCCAGCCGTGACGGACGGTGCGCAGCGGCGCCACCCGCCCGCTGTAGGTGGTGATCCGCGCCTGGCGCGGGAAAGCGTGCGCCCGGTTGATCGCGGGGCCCAGCCGGCACTCCGGCCCGTGGTCCGCCCCCGCGGGGCCTGCCGACAGGAGCGCCTCCGTGGCGAAGGAGGTGTCCCGCACGGCGGACCGGTCCCCGCAGCCGCGCAGACCGCGGTCACCGTCCTGCCGGCACCAGTAGCGCAGGCGGGCGACGGCGTCGTCCCGCAACGGGTGGTGCCGGTCGCGGGTGAACAGCACCAAGCACTCCACCAGGGCGTTCACCGAGGAAAGACCGTGGTGCGGTGAGGCGTGCTGCTCCTCGACGACCGCGCGGTGACAGCGTTCAAGGGGCACGCGGCGCAGGCGGCGGCTGTGCACCCGCTCCCACCCGCGCAGGCACCCCTGCAGCACGCGCAGGGCGCGGCCCCCGGTGACGTACAGGTCCGTGCCGCGGCCGGGCGGCACGCGGGCACCGGCGCCGTGGCCGGCGAACAATTCGCGGCGCAGGTCGCGGGTGACGGGCCCCGGGTCGGCGCGGAACTTCGCGCCGTAGAGGTAGGCCATGGCCTGGTAGAGCGTCCGGGTCCAGCCCAGGAGCCGTTCGGGGTGCAGGGGCGCCCACCGGGGGAGAAGCATCACCCTAGGGGGGACCGGTGTCCCCTGACGGTAGGGCACCACACCCTGCACCGCGAGCCAGAAGAACCCCCACTGCGGAACGGCGCGGCAGCTGCCCGGCTGTGCGTGGAGCCACCGCCGGGCACCGGCGGCGAGCGGGTCACCGGGCTCCGTGCCGAGCGGACGCAAGCCCACGTAGGCCGGCGTCGTGGCGTACGGCGACGGCGGGGCCTGCGGGTGCATGCCCCAGCCTCCCTCCGGCGTGCGCGTCGCGCGGTAGCACCGCAGGGTCGCCTGCCGTGCCCTCTCGTCCGCAGGGCGCTGCAGGGCGATGACGTAGTGGAAGAGGATCATGGTGCTCCACTCCATCTCCCCCTCCCACGCACCCTGTTCGTCCTGGAGGGCGAGCAGGCGCCGGCAGGCGGCGTCAAAGGCGCGGTGCGCGCCGGGCACCGGGGTGAAGGCGTCGGGGTCATCGGTGGCGGTACCGTGCGTCGCCATGTGCCGTCGTCCTCTTTCGTATCTGCCGGGGAACGCGAGCGGCTACGGAGCATTCTTCCTTCGGTTTCTGATCGCTATGCCGATGAGGGGAAGAAGAAACGAACGCACGGCGGCATTAAATTCGGATTGTCCGATGATGTGATGTACGGGAATGCAGGTCTCGGGCACTCGCCCGGAAAGCTGCAGAAAAGGCGCGCTGACCGACTCGTAAAAGGAGCGCGCACCGACGCGCACGCCGCCCCGGAGTTCCTGTGCGACCCCCGGGCGGAAGGTTTTCGGCCGACGGGTTGGGAAGCCTTCCCAGCATCACCCGTACTGTCGCTTCCCGCATATCCGGAGGTTCGATATGAACGGCGTTTGCCGAACCGCTGCCGCAGCGGTCACAGGCCTGCTGCTCGCCCTCGGATCCGTTGTCACCGCAACACCGGCCCACGCCGACAACGAAATCACCGCGCTCACCTGCTCGATCACCGACTTCGTCAACCGCAACATCTCCCTCGAAGGGTGCCGCATCGTCCGGCGGTGAGGCCGATGAGGGGAGCAACTGCTCAGCAGACGGCAGGCGATGAGAGCCGTGATTCTCGTGACCGGGGCAAGCGGGCATCTCGGCGTCAACATGGTGCGACGCCTGCTCGCCGACGGTCATGACATCCGGGTACTCGTAGAGCCCCCGGACCGGCCGGCGGGGCTCTGGACGGGCTCCCCGTCCGCTGGACAGTCGGCGACCTGCGGAACCTGGTGGCGGTCGCGGCCGCCGTCGAAGGCTGCGAGAGCGTCTACCACTGCGCCGCGCGCATCTCGACCACCGCGCGCGGACATCGTGACATCCACGCGGTCAACGTGCTGGGCACGCGCAACGTACCGCTGGACGCGGCGCGGCGGCACGGCGTGCGCCGCGCCGCTGGTGACCGGTTCGTTCAGCGCCACGGGCTCGGCCCCGGGACGGGCCGGCACCGAGCACGACCTGCACTACCCCTTCGGGGCCCACACCCCGTACACCCGCAGCAAGGTGCTGGTGAGCACGAGTGCTGCAGGGCCGCGGCCCAGGGACTCGACGTGGTGGTCGCGGTCTCCATGGCGATCATCGGCCCCCACGACTACGTCCCGTCCCGGATGGGGCGCGTGCTGCTGGACTTCGCCCGCGGAAGGCTGTTCACCTGCTGTTTGCCCACGTGGGTGCCTACGCATGTGCCATGCCGCTCGTGTGGATGGTGCCGTGTCGATCCCTCGCCCTGTTGTTCGGAGACGCGCATGGTGCCGTGACGGTGCCCTCAACATCAGCCCTCATGGGCGATCACGCCCCAAGAACATGCGCTGTCCGTGCTGGTCGGCGTGTACCTCGTAGTCGCGCCACCGCTGCGCGTCGATGTCGGCGGGCCAGCCGAAGTCGGTGTGGGGGCAGGGGAGCGCTGGCCCCGCAGTCGCATGAACTCCACAGTGGCGACGGGGCGCCCGGCGGCGGCGCCTGGGCCGGTGCCGGTCAAGCGGACAGTGATGTCGTGGCCGGCGGGGCTGCCCACGGGCGCGACGAGAACACCGCCGGGGCGCAGTTGCCGCAGCCAGGCGGGCGGGATGCCGCGGACCGAGGCGGTGCACACGATGCGGTCGAAGGGGGGCACCTGTGGGGCCCCCTGTTCTCCGTCCGCGGTCAGCACCCGCGCGCGAACGCCCATGGCGTGGAGCCGCTGCCTGGCCTGAGCCGCGATGGTCCGGTCGATCTCGAGACCGGTCACGGTGCCCGGGCCGGTGCGTCGGGCCATGGGCTCATCCGGGGGAGCCGACGTCTGCCGCGAGGCCGGACACGCCCTGCCCGAGGGAGTAAGGCGGCCCGTCTTCGAAGACGATCTCTGGGACCTGGCCGAGGTCATCGGACTGCCGGTCTCACTGGCCCTTCAGCACCGGCGCTTCAACTTCGCCCGAATTCGTGATGCCTGCTGGCGGCTCGTTGCGTAGGAACTGGTCATGGCCCTGCTTGCCCCGCACCACGGGGCGGTGGTCGCGCGGCCTCGTGCAGAAGGTGTTCAAGCAACTCGGCCTGTCGGCGGGAGTCCTGCGCGTCGACCGGATCTGCGACGAAGCCCGCCACAGCGCCGACCCCGTCCGCCCGATGGAGCTCTTCGGTCTGTCCAGCCTCTCCACCACCCGCCACGTCCTCGCAGCCCACCCGGACAAGAGATCTGGCCTCATCGCCTCGTAGCAGGCGGGCCTCGCCCTGGCCCAGAACTCCACCAGCTATCACCTCCACCGAACGGTGCCCCCGCGGCGAATGAGTGTCGGGGCTCCCGCTCCTACGGATTCGCCAGCTTGGCCAAGCACATCAACAGCCAGCATTTTGGACAGCGTGAGGGGCTCGGGCGAGTGGAAGGAGCGCAGAGAGGGGCGGGTGTGACGAGCTGGGCTGTGAGGGAAACCTGGGGTGGAGCGGTGTCTTACACATGCGGTGGGATGCCGTTCCCAGGGAAGGGCCGAAGAGGTCCGCCAACTGGCGCCCAGGCTGGGCTTGACCGCCCACAACGTGGACGTGGCCGACGCCGCGTACCGCGCAGGACACATGGAGGACTTGTTCCGTGCAGAGCGAAAGTCACTGAGAGACGACTACCGATGAGCCATCAGAATGCCCGCGATCGGATTGCGGCTGGGTCGCCGAGGTGGCTGCCCGCTGGGGGCCTGTCCGACCCGGCTATTGCTGCCCGCGTAGGCTGAGGCGGACTTGACCCTACGGCCCGTCCGGAGCCTTAGGACCCGGTGAGCTCGGCCGCCCAAGGTGCCGCGTGGTGGCCGGATCGGCTACGAGGTGACGGACCGGAGCAGCTGCCTGTGCATGCTCTCGTAGTAGTAACCCCAGCTTTACCCCTCGCTCCCCGTTCTCTCCTCCGGGTTGAGCGAGGGTGTTGACCCCTTCCCTAGATCTTCGGGTGTGCGGTGTGCGGTGTGCACCCGACCCTAGTACCCGTCCAGGGGGGATGCGGGAACACGGCTGGAGCGTGGGTTGGGCCCCACCACACGGACCTCTTGACCGGCTCCCCGGGTGCCCCGAGCTGACCAGGGGTGGAGGGGTACTGTGGGCACTTGAGTGAGCCCCGACCCGTTCGAACTGGGCCGGGGCTCACTGGTGGCGTTACAGGAATGTTTGGTGCGGCTGGTACCGATAGCCGCTTTATCAGCGGGATCGCGTGGAAGTAGCTCTCCCGCACCCTGAGAACACCAGATTGCCACCGCTGCGTTCCCACTCGTACGCGCGGCAGACCACGGTCCTGTTGGTCATGACTTGGTCCCCGTGGTAGACGAACCCTTCCTTACTGAAGCGTCGCAGTGTGAGCGAATCAACGCGAACTGTGTATGGCCCCCCGTTGTTTGCCGACATACGGCAGGTCATGCCGATCATGCCGCCTTCGGGCTGCCCTCCGAGCACTGTCCTGGTGGCGCTTTGGCATTTCACGTCGGACGCAGCAACGGCGGGAACCGCGCTGATGGAGAGGAAGGTCGCGGTGATGAGGAGCGCCGTCCCGACGCCACCGGCTAGTCGTTTCCCGATCCTGCCCGGCATTAAGTCTCCGTTCTTTTGTACAGGCTTCCCTTTGGATGCGACCTAGTGATCCCGCATTTTTTGTGGCGGCGCGTTACGGCTAGTCCAGGGTGCAGCTGATGGCGCCGTTCAAGTCGGCGGCTGTGGTGGACTCGACGGCGCAGTTGATGAGTTTCATCGGGTCCGTGACAGCGCTGGCCGATGTGGCCGTAAGGCCCGTGAGCATGACGGCTCCGATGATGGCGGCGACAATGCGGCGCATGAACAGCCTTACTGACTGTCTGAGTTGTGTGCGCTCGGCATACCCGAAACGCCAACCCTGATGCGTTGTACCGCTCGTGTGGGTGTTGCTGTATCGATCCCCCGCCCCCTTGTTCGGAGATACTCCATGCCGCGAAGGCCCCGTCCCCTCGCCCTGTCCCCCGTGTGCCCTGAGCTGGCCAGGGGTGACGGGTTGCGCGAGCGGCACCAGAGTGAGGCAGGAGGGCAGGGTGGAGGGGAGTGTGCTTTTCCTGGCTGACGAGTAACAGGCGTTTCCGCCTGCCCTCGGACCGGCCCGTCCGCCGCTTGTCCGTGCTGATGATGAGGCTCGTTGAACTTCCCCCCCCACCCTGCGCTCGGGGGTGGGACAGACCTGCTCACCTTGACTCCCCACCTGAAAGCCACCGGTATGGTGTCGGGCGCATCAGGTGATGCTTGCTGCCCGTCCTGCCCCGGTCGACGGGACTTCGTCCAGTCTTGGCTCGCCCTTCAACGCGGGGGCGGGAGAGCCGTCGACCGCGGCCCGGGGCCAGTCCGGGGCGTTCACGCTGCGGAGCTCGGCGAGGAGGACCTCGTGCAGCCGGGGCCACACTCCCGCGTCGGCCCACTCGGCCCACTTGGCCAAGCGGCGTCAGCAGGTCATGCCGGAGTCGACACCGAGTTCCTGGGGCAGGTGCTCCCAGGCGATCCCGATGTGGAGCGCGAACGGGATGCCCTGGAACACCATCCGGTCCGGAGTGGTCCAACGACCTAGGAGATCACCTCGTTAGGGTTTCTCAGGCCACTTGGCCATGGCCGCGACCAGCGCTGCCAGGAGCAGGACGCCCGCCGACCACCAGGCCGCGATGGTGAAGCCGTGCACCATGCCCTCCCCCAGGCCCCGGCTCCGGGACGGGTGGGCGTCGATGTAGCGGGTGGCGGCGGACGATGCGATCGTGTTCAACAGGACGGTGCCCAGGGAGCCGCCGATCTGCTGGAAGGTGGAGACGGTCGCGGACGTCACTCCGGCGTCATTCGGGGTGACCCCGGCGGTCGCCGTCGCGTAGACCGGCATGAACGTCAGTCCCATGCCCAGGCCGAGCAGCACCAGCGCGGGCAGCACCCCGGTGGTGTAGGCGGAGTCCATACCCAGGCGGGTCAGGAGCAGCATGCCGACGGCAGCGAGGAGCATGCCGGGGGCCATCAGGTTGCGGGGGGCGGTGTGGGGCAGGAGCCGGGCGGCGATCTGTGTCGCGCCGATGACGATCGTGATGGACATCGGTAGGAACGCCAGTCCGGTCCGTACGGGTGAGTAGTCGAGGATGGCCTGGAGGTAGTAGGTCAGGAACAGGAAGGCGCCGAACATGGCGACGGTGGCCAGGCCCATCGTCGCGAGCGCCGCCGCACGGGTTCTGTCCCTGACGATGTGCAGCGGCAGCATCGGATGCTTGGCGTGGGACTGCCACCACACGAAGACGGCGAGCAGGACCACACCGGCCGCGAACAGGGTCAGCACCAACGGGTTGGCCCAGCCGGCGGATTCGGCGTCGCTGGAGCCGTACACGATCGCCACGAGCCCGCCGGAGGCGAGCAGTGCGCCGGGGACGTCGAGGCGCCCCCCGCGCTGGCCGGGGCTGTCCTTGACGAGGGCCAGCGCGCCGCCGAGGGCGGCCAGCGCGATGGGGACGTTGACGTACAGGCACCAGCGCCAGGTCGCGTACTCGGTGAGCAGGCCGCCCACCAGCAGCCCGATGGCGCTGCCGCCCCCGGCGAGCGCGCCGTAGATCCCGAATGCTCTGCCGCGCTCGGCGGGGTCGCTGAACGTCGTCGTCAGCAGTGACAGTGCGGAGGGGGCCAGGACGGCCGCGCAGGCCCCTTGCAGGGCTCGCGCCGCGAACAGCGTCCCGGGGCCGTCGGCCGCGCCGCCGAGCGCGGAGGCGGCGGCGAATCCGACCAGGCCGATCACGAGGGTGCGTTTGCGGCCGACCAGGTCGGCGATCCGGCCGCCGAGGAGGAGCAGGCTGCCGAAGGCCAGGGAGTATGCGGTGATCACCCACTGCCGGTTCGCATCCGACATGCCCAGTCCGTTCTGGACGGAGGGCAGGGCGATGTTCACGATCGTGCCGTCGAGAATCACGATGAGCTGGGCGCCTGCGATGACGGCGAGAGCCCACCACCGCTTCGGATCGGGCAACTCGGCCGCGTTCGCGGTGGTGTGGGGGACCGGCGTGGGCACGGTGTCCCCGGGGGAGGACTGCTTGGTCAAGGCGATCACATTCTGTGTCGGAGGTGTAGGAGCAGACGCGCGGTCCTACACCCCGGGACGCGACACAAGGGATCGCGAGAGCAGCGGACACCACCATGAGGTGCCGCAAGGGGGGGAGAGAGTCCTACCGCGCGCCGAACGAGGCCACACGGCCGGGGGCAACTATGGCCGCAACACTCATTGTCCAGTTCCAGTCCATGTTTCCCACCTCCTCCCGGCCGGGCACGCGGTACGCATCGACGCCGAACGCGCCGAATGGTGCGACAGGGGCCCCGCCGCACATGACCTCCGACAGAGTAGTTCAGCCAGCCGGGGACGCAAACGGATTTACCCGGCGCCTGGGTACGGGCTCCTCACGCCTCGACAAGCAAAGATCGCGCCGTGCCCAGCCGAGAAGGCTGCGGCTACGACGCCCTGACCGTTCTCTTGCGGCTGGTCACACGGTTCCTACCGGCGCCCCCGACCCTCGTTGCCGACAGCGACCAACTGGGGAAGGAAGAGCATCACTGGCCGCATTCACAGACCCTCATCACTGAAGCGCGACGGCTTCCAGCGCGTGGCCGCGCTGCGGGACACGGGGCCCGGTGCGCGGCGCCGGCCACGGACGGGGGCCACATCCAGCCTGGCGACCACCACGACACGAGCAATCTTCAGACGCTGTGTCACTGGCACCATGCCAGGAAGAGCGCGGCTGAGGGTGCGGCGGCCAGGGGTCGACGGGTGCCCAGGAGGAGGCCGGAGTCCCGGCACCCCGATGACCTGTCCTGAGCTTCACGTCGGTGATCTTCGGTGGTGATGTTCAGTGATATTCGAGCGGGAAGCCGCGGTGCCCTTGATGTCCGTTTAGAGGTGGGGTGTACCCCATCTCAGGTATCCAGGAAGGCCGAAGCGTCATAGCGGCTCGGTTTCTGTACGGGTTCCCGGGCCCGTCACAGCTCTGTCGGCAACGCCGTGTAGCGCTCTGACCTAAGGAAACGCTCCTCTGAGCCACCATGGCCGGCGCTGCGTAAGGGCGCCATATCGCCGTTTCGACGCTTCACGAGGGTGCATGGATACCGCGCGAAGCAAAACACCAAGGCCCGACCTGCTCCCTAGATGATTGATTCCAAGGTCAGTGGTCGTAGGCGATCAGCGACCGGATGACTGGGCTGTCGGTCTTGTGGCTGTGCCAGATCGCGGCAGTCAGAGCGAGGAGTCCATCGAGACCGGGCACCCTCGTGCCCGTGCGGCTACCCCTTGGAGACAAACATCTAGTGGTGGATGCTCACCAATCGTCGGCGCTCCGAAGGCGGGCAACGCGACGTACAGTCGCTGGGTTTGAGGAGTAATACCCCTCCGGTTCGTTGCCTGTGTACACCAGGAGTCCGGGACCCCGTCGGTTTCCGGTCGCCGGCCAGGGCATGATCGACGCTGGCATCCGTGACGGTGGCGTCGTCACTGCACGGTGCCAGAGCGCCGCAGACCCGGGCGACATCGTCGTTGCCCTCCTGGCCGGCGGCGAGGCGACCGTCAAGAAGCTGCGCATCGCCGACGATGGTGCATGGCTGATGCCCTGCAACCTGGCCTACTCGCCGATTCATCTGGACATCGGGAATGATCTTGGGCGAGGTCGTCGCCGTGCTGCGGACTCTGGAGGAACCGTCAGGCATCCGAGTGAGGCCGGGCGGCCTCAACCGAGTCGTCCGCCTCTCCGCGTACGGTCCTGCCGTGAACTTGCCCTCGGACCCGACACTTCGCCGGCTGAACCAGGAAATCCTCAAACCCTACGGCTGGCCTCCGTTCGGAGGCACGTTCGACCTCCATAGGGAGTGGCCGGCCGGTATTCCAACCCGCCCCGGGGTCTATGCGTTCTTGACTGCTGACCGCGAGCGAATCGTCTACCCCATCGGCGAGTCGTCGATCATTTACCTCGGCGCGACCACCCAGCGCCTCGGGCTGCGGGGGCGGGTCAGCTACCACAGGGGCCGGACCAGACACGGTCTCGAGCGGCATGTGGGACACCCCGCCCATGAACGGATCACGGCTAGAGGTGGCCTCTGCCTGTATTCCACTGCCCCGGCAGGACACCCCCAGAGGACCGGCTGCACGCAAGTGCTTGGTGGATCGAGCATCTGCTGCTCGAGGCGTTTCAGCGTCTGCACCGCACAGTGCCCGTGGGCAACAGGCGCCGTCCCTGACGACGTCGCACCCGTCTCGCTCTCGCCTACGGGCGAGGTGGTGGACGCGGTCATCCTCGCCAACGCCGGCCTGCGCCGGATCGGCCGCGCATCGGAAGCGACGCAGATCCTCGGCGCTGACCGGATGACGCCTGCCCTCGGCGCCGGCCAGCTGATCATGCAGATGCAAGGGGACGACGAGTCCACCCTCGCCGTCCGCGCCCCTCTGGCGGACGCCCGCGCTACCCGGGCAGCGGTCACGGGGCGCTCCCTGCTGCGGGTCCTGGCCGGCCACTGCCACGCTCCGATCGCCGGACACGCCTCCGTGGCGGAGTCTGGCGAGGTACTCCTGGTGGGCCGTGCGTACGCGGCGGACGGATCCTTCATGCTCTCGTCCGAACTGACGGGTACCACGCCCGAGGCGGTCGGCCGCGCCGTGGCCGGCGACCTCATCAGTCAGGGCGCCAACGAGCTTCTTGCGACATCGAGCCGGGGTGGCGCCGACGCTGTCGCCCACGCGATGAAGGCCAGTGCGCAGGGCGCGCGGAGGCCCGCCGGTCGCCCGGCGGGCCTCCGGAGCTCAGACCCGCTTGGCGCAGGTCACCGGCACCTGGCCGCCGCGCACGATGTACCAGTCGTGCCCGGTCTTTCCGCACTTGTTGTACGTCTGCGAGTAGCCGTTGGCGATGATGCAGCTCCTGAGCTTGTCGCCCTTGTGGACATAGCGGGTGACGCGGTCGTCCGCGTCAGCCACCGTGTCGCCGGAGTCCGGCATACGTACGGCTACCTTCTTTCCCGTGATCTTGATCGTGGTGCAGGCGGCAGCCCGCTTCGGCACCTCGGCCTGCGCCGGCGCCGCCGTGGCGAGGCCGGCACCCAGGATCGCGAGACCGAACGCCGCCACCGAACACCGGAGGGTACGAGAACGCTTCACATGCAGTCCTTGCGGTCGGTGATTAACCCGCCCGTACGGCGAGCATGTACACGCTAACCCACCAGCTCCTTGCCTCACGTTCAGCGGGGTCCGATCGCTGTACCGGCCGTGGACAAGGGCGCGCTTCCGCCGTGACAGCTTGCTTGCGTGGCGGCCTGAGGACTCGAGGGTGCACGAACTCATACTGAACGCGAAGGATGCCGCCCGGCACCCCTGGGTGGCGCGATCGGCATCGAGATGCGGAGCCGGGTCACCGCCGCCAAGATCGTTTCATGCGATGGACGAGACCCCCGTGGGGGACCGGACGGGTTTATGCGCTGGTGGACCCGCGCGACGGGGAGCGACGGTACATCGGCCAGAGCATCCAGTCGCTGGGGGTGCGCCTCGGTGGCCACCGGAAGCACCCCTCCGCGCGGGTGGGACCGTGGCTGGCCGAGCTACAGGGAGAGGGGCTGCTTCCACGTATCGAGGTCGTGCGGGACCAAGTCCCCTGCGGCGAGCTCTCCGTGGCTGAACGAGAAGAGATCACCCTCGCGCTTGCGCAGGGCAAGAAGCTTTTCAACGTCCTGAACACCGCGGAAGCCGTACGGGGCACGGGCCCGGGCGTGGCCGAGCAGGGCCGGGCTCTTCGGTGAAACAGGTAGTCGGACAGGGCTTCGGCGGCACCACGCGGCCGTCTCGAGGCCAGGCCGAAGGGACCACCGTCTCCACGGCGTGCCGGCTGCGGCCGTCTGGGTGTGCGTCGGCGCCGCACAGCGTTCGTGGGCTCTCGCCTCAGGAAAGGCGCGGAGCCGATCATCGCAGGGCCGGCCCCAGCCGGCACGGTGGCACAGACCACGTGCCTGCGGCGGCTGATCGGCCGCACTGCCCTTGTCAGGAACCGCCCGGCGACCGGCCGGGAGGGTGACAAAGGCCGGCCCGTGTCAAAGGGCCGGCCCGCGTCAGTGGGGCCGCGTCGGTCGCGGCAACAAGTTGTCGCAATTGGCGCAGCTGGGAAGATTCCGGCTCCGCGCTTGATCGAGGACTTGCTCGCAGACAGACTGCTCTTCATGGGATCAGTGGGCGTGACCACCAGGGCGTGGATCGGGAACTGTCCATGAGTGCCGGCCTGCCCTTCTTTCGCTACCACCCAGATCCCCTCGCAAGTGGGTCTATCCGCGCGGCCGCCGAGACGTGCACCTGCTGCAAGCGCAGCATGGGATGGATCTACACAGCCACGTTCTACACCGCCCAGGACGTCAGCGGGCGATTTTGCCCGTGGTGCATCGCAGACGGGAGCGCGGCTGAACGCTTCGCCGGTGAATTCACCGACTCCTACGGGCTCGACGGTGTCAGCGAGGACGTCTTGCATGAGGTCACCCGCCGCACCCCCGGCTTCCATGCCTGGCAAGATCCGCACTGGCTCGTCCACTGCCAGGACGCGGCCGCCTTCGTGGGTGAAGTCGGGTACACCGAGCTGGCGGCCCGTCCCGAAGCACTCGGCCAACTGCGGTCCGACATGCGCATTGACGGCTGGCACGACGAAAACCGACTGGAGCACTTTCTGACCAGCCTGGGCGAGGGGGCGACCGCCATGCTCTTCCGCTGCACCGTCTGCGGTGCCCATCTCGCCTACACCGACGCGTCCTGACATTCGTCCGTGCTGGTGAGTCTGCGGTAGCAGATCAGGGTGCAGGCGATGCTGGCGAAAGCCAGGAAGCGGCTGACCTTGCGCTAGCGCCGGTGCAGACGCCGGCACTCGGCCGGCACTCCGCGATCACCGTGCCCGGGCGGGGGCGCGTCAGCCGAATGTGTTGCGGAGCCAGTGCGGGGTCCGGCTGGTGTTGGAGCGGGCGCTGGTGAGCATTTCCTCGGCTTCGGCCAGGACCGTGGTGAGGCGGTCGAGATGGTCGGGGGAGAGGGGCGGGCTTCGAGCGGGAACATCAGGGCGCGGGCGGCGTCGGCGGCGCCATCGCCACCGCCACCACCCCGGACATCCGGCTCATCATCGCCCTGGCCGCCGTCCACGCAGCACGGCCGAAGGTGATGCGCACCATGCAGCTGGACGACGTCGGCCTGGGCAACGGGCGCATCACCATCGGCGGCCACATCCGCCCATTCGACGATCTCACCCACCGAGCGGTCCTGGACTGGCCCGATCACCGCCGCAACCGCTGGCCGAACACGGCCAACCCTCACCTGCTGATCACCCAGAAGACCGCCGTCGAACTCGGCCCGGCCGGCAAGCTCTGGACCACCCGGGCCACCAGCAACCTCACCGCCACCCTCGAACGGCTCCGCGTCGACCGCCAGCTCGAAGAAGCCCTCAGCCACGGCGGCGACCCGCTCAGCCCCGCGCTCGTCTTCGGAATCGACAAGAAGACCGCCATCCGCTACGCGGACTCGACGCGCGCACTTCCGGGAGAGGCCGCCGAGCAGGCATCACAGTGACGAAATCCGCTCGCCCTGGCTCATCCTGGGACGAGATCATGGACAGATGCCATCGACCGAATCAGCAGCCCGCGCGCTTCAGGACCATGCCGTCCTCTGGAGCATCGGCGAGATCCGTGCCACCGACGTCGTCAACGCTGCCTGTGATGCACTCGTTGCCGGCCTCGACAGTCCTGCACTGCGGATCCTCGCTGCTTGCACCCGCGCGGAGGCGATTCACGACGTCCCCGAACTCCTTCCCCCAGCACTCGACGAGCTGGGCCTCGCCTTTTATCCACCCGGCAGCGCTGGCGGCGAGGAAGCCGCCGCACGAGCACTCGCCGCCCGGATGTTGGCCGGCGAGCTGACCCCACGAGAGTTGGCTTTCCGGATCCACCAGCGCTTCGGACACGAGCTGGCCCTGGCCGAACGGCTCGCCGAACTCGATGACGAGTACGACATCCTCGAATACAGCGACAGAACGCCGGCGCAGGTCGACGTCGATGTCACGGCCGAAGCCCTCCGGCTCACTCAGCGCCCTCGTGTTTCACCCGAACCCACGGATCCACAGACCTGAAGCACACCGTTCGACCCGTGGGTTCGCGCTGAATAGTCCTTGGGCTCCCTGAACCCACGGGGATCGCGGCCCCGGATTCCTAGCTCAGCCACCAGCCGCAAAGTAACCCGAGGTGATCACGCGCCCGCTTCTGTGGCGGCTTTCTCGTCGTGCTTTCGCAGCATCCGCATGACAGTGGCGGGTGCGGAGCGCTGGCCCTTCTTCGTACCAGTGGTGACGACGAGCCGCTTGGCGATGTTCGCAGGCTCAACTCCTGGTCGCGTAGGTGGTGAGCCATGGACTTCATGGACTCGTCGGTGACGCCCCGCGCCGCCGATGGTCTTGCCGCGCTTGCGGGCGGACTCGTGGACCTCGAAGGTGCGATCGGGGATGTACTCGCGCTCCATGCCGGACATGGCCGCGAGCACGGGGACAACACCCTCAGCTTGGCTCTCCATCGTCACGAAGTCGTGGGGGTGCGGGCGAGCCACCGCTGCAACTCGCGATGGCGGAACTGATATGTGCTCCCGGATGTGCGCAGCAGCCCCGCGGCGCAGGACCAGGCGAGGAAGGCTCCCAGATGCCAGGGCAGCCGTGCCCGTGCGCACAACAAGAACGCGACGTAGCGGCGGACTGCTGCAATCCGAATCGAGATGATCAAGAATCCGAGCGCCAGCCCGTACCTCGCCCCGGATCTCATCCCTGACTCGAAGCCGCTTGCCGGGTCGTACGTGAATGTCCCGTAGTCCGCTCCAAGCTGGAGTGCCGACGTGAGCCACTGCGCAGTCGGCGCAAGTCCTTCCGCGAGAGCAAGCAGGAGACTGAGCGTCACTGCGTACGCGCATGCGGAGACTGCTCCGGCCAGCAGATCACCGCGCAATGGTCCCCACGGGTCGAGGCCATCATGAGCCGCGTCGTCTCGCGGCCGTACCGTGAGCGCTGCCACCGAGCCGAATGCGAACCCGGCGGTGAGGCTGAGCACTGCTGCATATGTGAGCGCAGCTTCAAAGGGCCCGCCGAATGTGAGGTCAGGGTTGGTCACAGGGACGAGAAGCAGAGCAAGTCCGACAGCGAGTCCGGTGGCGAGCCCTACGGTTGCGCCCATCCTTCGTCGGCGAGCGGCCAGCTGGCGCCTGGCCCGAGTGCCGGATTTGGGCCATCGCAAGGCAGCCGGCTGCGGTGTGCGGCGGCTCCCAGACCGAAAGACCAGGGCGAGCGCGACGGCGCAGATAGCGAAGGCAGTGACACGCTTGCTCGTGGAGGATGCGACTTCCGGGATCTGCGCATAGAACAACGCCGCGCCCGGCAGGAATGTGAGAAGAGACAGAGCCGCGTCGATGGTGCGCACACGCCATCGACCTGCCAGCGGCCATAGCCGGTGAAGCACGAGCTCGCTGGTGGGGCTGATAGCACCACGCGGCTCGGGAACGGAGTCTGCATCGGCCTCCGGAAAGCTCGCCAGGCAGGCGAGCCAGCTGTGAATCTGGGCAGGGGTGTAGGGCGCGGCGATGCCGGAGTGAATGAGCGTGGCGGCGGGGATGTACCGGGCGAGAAGGTATTCGTCCAGTTCGGACGGCGACGTGTAAACCAGCAGTTCGGAAGGATCGCCGGCCTCGGCGTAGACCGTGGCGGCCAGAGTCAGCCGCCAGGGCGTCGACAGAGTGCGGGCGAGCGCCCCGTCCGGTTGGGTGCGCAAGGTGTGAAGGACCGGCTCCCATCGTTCGGGGTTACGAGCCCGCCGCGAAGCCAGGTAGGCGTGTGCCTGTATTGCGGTTACTGGAACGAGTTCGAGGCGGGCGGTGTCCAGCACTGGGCGCCCGGCTGCGGCCAGCTCGTCGTAGCGGGCGGTACGGCAGGTGAGGACGAAGGGGGCTCCGTCGGTCCCGTCCTGGTAGGCATTCAGCGCCCTGAGCGCCGCCTTGCCGAGCGGGCTCGCATCGTTCTGGCGTGCGCGGGCGGGGCGCCGAATGTGCGTGTGGCAGCGGATCTGAAGGTGACCGCGGACACGGTGAGGAAGTGGCGTGCACGGTTCGCTGCCCATCGGCTCGAGGGGCTGGTGGACGTGCCTCGGCCTGGGCGGCGCAAGGCGGAGCTGGTGCTCAGCGAGGCTGAACGGGCTCAGCTGACGCGCTGGTCGCGGCGGGCGAAGACTGCGCAGTTCCTGGCCCTGCGCGCGAGGATCGTGCTGCGGTGTGCGGAGGGCGGGACGAACAAGCAGGTGGCGGCTGAGCTCGGCGTGCACGAGCAGTCGGTGAACCGCTGGCGTGCCCGGTTCGTCAAACACCGGCTGGACGGGCTGACCGACGAGCCGCGACCGGGGCGTCCGCCGTCCATCCTGCTCGACCAGGTTGAGGACGTCGTCATCGCGACGCTGGAATCTACTCCGGGCAGGGACACGCACTGGTCACGGGCCTCGATGGCAGCCCGTACAGGGCTGTCGAAGTCCACCATCGGCCGTATTTGGAAGCGGTTCGACCTCAAGCCGCACCTGCAGGATGCCTTCAAGCTCTCCACTGACCCGCAGTTCGTCGCGAAGGTTGTCGACGTCGTCGGCCTGTACCACCACCCGCCCGAGAAAGCAGTGGTGCTGTGTGTCGACGAGAAGGCCCAGATTCAGGCTCTGGACCGGTCACAGCCCGTGCTGCCGATGATGCCGGGCATGCCCGAACGCCGCACCCACGACTACCTGCGACACGGCATTACCAGCCTGTTTGCCGCCTTCAACATCGCCGACGGCACTGTGATCGGTGAACTGCACCGCCGCCACCGGGCCATCGAGTTCAAGAAGTTCCTGGTCACGATAGACAAGGCGGTTCCCGTCGGCCTCGACGTGCACCTGGTGTGTGACAACTACGCCACCCACAACACACCTGAGATCAAAGCATGGCTGGGCAAGCACCCCCGCTTCCACGTCCACTTCACACCCACCGGCTCGTCCTGGATTAACCAGGTCGAGCGGTGGTTCGGCATCCTGACCGACAAACTCATCCGCCGCGGCGTCCACACCTCCGTGAAGGCTCTGGAGAACGACATCAGTGCCTGGATCGACTCGTGGAACGAGAACCCCAGGCCCTTCACCTGGACCAAGACCGCCCACGAGATCCTTCACTCCCTCGCCGGCTACCTCGCTAAGATCACCCCGCCAGCCACCGAAAAACAGGGACAGACTTAAGCCCGTAATTTTTGGCGCATCACACTAGCCATGCGCCGGCGGAAACCGCACCACGATGGTGCGCAGTGCGCGGTCCTGGGACGCCGCGCTCATGAGCGCCCGGACGGAGG
This sequence comes from Streptomyces sp. NPDC046215, assembly GCF_040646215.1. Lineage (NCBI taxonomy): Bacteria > Bacillati > Actinomycetota > Actinomycetes > Kitasatosporales > Streptomycetaceae > Streptomyces > Streptomyces sp. NPDC046215. The sequence continues at coordinate 27,799 of NZ_JBEYZW010000076.1, forward strand.
ACTGGCCCGCGGTGTGACAACGGGGGTGGACCGGGCCGCGCCGCTTAGCCATGATGGCCGCGCGTGCCGAAGGGGGATACCGCCGTTGAGCGGGCCGGATCCCGGTACCGCAGTGTCCGGGTTGTCCCGCCGGCCGGCGGGGACCTTGCTCCAGGGTTTTCGTACAAGGGCCATGGGGCAGTACGGCGTCACGCCGATTGTGCGGTGATGCCCCCTTCGGGGAACGGTCAGCCATGATTCTTCTGCGCACGGGGGTTGACCGGGCAGGATGGGGCCACGGCCGGTACGCGAAGGCTTCGGGCAACAGCGGCGGCATCATGAGGGCGGTTGGGGCGTCGCGGAAGCTGCACGGTCATCCGGCCAATTGCCTTTGGCGCGCCCCGGCTGACCCGCGCAGGCCACCGCACTGTGCGGATACGTGCTCGCCGGATACCGCAGACCGCGTGTGGCGCGATACATCCCCTGGCCGCGCGGCTGTTCACACAGTCGTGGTTTCGTTGCTTCAGCCGGGCCCGGGACGACTCGACGTACGCAGCACCCGTCGTGCTGCGCGACGAGAGGAATCCGCGCATGCCTGCGTTGCCGGCCCTCGCCAGCAAGCTGCTGACCGCTGTCTCCTGGCTGACCAGCCCGCGTACTCCGGACGACTATCTCGGACTGATCGACCCGCTCTTCGGCGCCCGCTTCCCAGCAGGGCGGGTGACAGGAGTGAGTCCGGAGACCCCGGATGCCGTCACGCTCACTCTCCGGCCCGGCCGGGGCTGGTCGGGACACCGCGCTGGGCAATACCTTCCCGTCGGTGTCGAGATGGACGGCGTATGGCAGTGGCGCACGTACTCCCTCACCTCGGCGCCGGGCCGGAAGGACGGACTTCTGACGATCACCGTCAAGGTCGCGCCCGACGGCAGGGTGTCCCCGCAGCTGGCCCGCCGGACTTCTCCGGGCACGATCCTTCGACTCGGCCCGGCACAGGGGGAGTTCGTTCTTCCGGCCCCACTTCCTCCCCGCATCCTGATGATCACCGCGGGCAGCGGCGTCACCCCGGTCATGGGTATGCTCCGTACGCTCATGAGCGGCCGGTCCCCGCACCCCGATGTCGTGCTCGTGCACAGTGTGCCCTGCGCCCGGGACAGCCTCTTCGGTTGCGAACTGCGCGCGGCGCGGCGGCGGTTGGCCTGGCTGGACTACTACGAACACCACTCCCGGCAGCACGGCAGGCTCGCCCCGGATGATCTGGCTCGGCTCTGCCCCGACTGGCGGGAGCGGGAGACCTGGGCCTGCGGGCCGACTGCCTTGCTCGACACAGTGGAGGACCACTGGGAGCGAGAGGGGCTCGGCGGGCGGCTCCATGTGGAGCGTTTCCAGCTCGCTCCGGCCCTGCCGCGGGACCCCGAAGCCGCCTCCGGCAGCCGGGTGCTGTTCACCCGTACCGGTACTGAGGTCACCGCGGACGCGGCCAGCCCGCTTCTCGTCGTAGGCGAGTCGGCGGGTGTGGCGATGCCGTACGGGTGCCGACGCGGGATTTGCTTCGGCTGCCTCACCCCCCTGACGTACGGCCGCGTGCGCGACCTGCGTACCGGTGAAGTCCACGAACGGACCGGCCAGATGATCCAGACCTGTGTCTCGGCGGCGGTCGGACCGCTGGCCCTCGACGCCTAGCCACCAAGGAGTCCCCGTGACTGCGACCCCTCTCGCTTCCACCGAGACGGCCCCCGGAAAGCACCTCGGCAAGGATCTCGGTGAGGAATTCGGTGCGGAGCTCGACCGCATCCGCTCCGAGGTCATCGCCGCGCGCGGTGCCGACGACGCCCGCTATATCCGTACCGTGATGGCCACCCAGCGCGGCCTGGAGGCGGGAGGCCGGATGGCTCTGGCCGTCTCGCTGTTCCCGCCCGCCTGGGCGGCGGGCACGGCCATGCTCGCCGTTGCCAAGATCCTGGAGAACATGGAGCTGGGCCACAACATCCTGCACGGCCAGTGGGACTGGATGGGCGACCCGGCCACCCACTCGACCACCTGGGAGTGGGACTTCCTCACCCCCGCCGAGGCATGGAAACACACTCATAACCACCTGCATCACACCTGGACCAACGTCGTCGACCGCGACCGGGACCTCGGATACGTCGTCTTCCGGATGAGCGGCGACCAGCGCTGGCGTCCGCGCCATCTCGCCCAGCCGCTCTACAACCTCGTCCTCGCCCCGTTCTTCGAGTGGGGCATCGCGCTGTACGACCTGGAGCCCGATGCCGTCGCCGCGGGACGCAAGACATGGCGGTCCTTCGCGGCCGACCTGAGCGGGTTCCTCTCCAAGGCCGTCCGCCAACTCGCCAAGGACTACGTCCTCTTCCCGCTTCTCGCCGGGCCCTCCGCCCTGCCCTGCCTGCTCGGCAACCTCACCGCCAACACCGTGCGCAACCTGTGGACCAATACCGTCATCTTCTGCGGCCACTTCCCCGGCGACGTCCAGACCTTCACCGAGGAGCACATCGAGGGTGAGACGCGTGGACAGTGGTACCTGCGGCAGATCCTGGGCTCGGCCAACATCGAGGGCGGCCCGCTCTTCCACGTGCTCAGCGGCAACCTCGGCCACCAGATCGAGCACCATGCCTTCCCCGACCTGCCCAGCAACCGCTACGCCGAGATCGCCCCGCGCGTGCGGGAACTCTGCGAGAAGTACGGCATTTCTTACGTCACCGGGCCGTTGTGGCGGCAGTACGGCTCCGCCTGGGGGCGCATCCTGCGCTTCGCCGTACCGGGGAAATGAAGTGCCCGGACCGAACCCAGGTGTTCGCTCCGCGAGTGAGCCCTGGGTCGGGGTGCCCGCACGCCTCTCGGGCCCGAAATGCGCTGCCCGGCCCGGCGACGGTTCGGCGTGGGCCGGGTAGCTTGCTGGAGCATGGCCGAGGAGAGTCACCGTACGCCGCGCGAGGAGACGACGCTGGTTGCGGGCTTACCGCAATTTTGGCGAGCTGCTCCAGGAGCTGCGGATCGGGCCGGTTCCAGGACACAGCCGCCGCGTTTGACCGGTATGCGCCTGCGTACCGGCTTCCTGCGACGGCTGTGTTTCCTGCGGGGTGACGCTTTCACTGACCGGCGGGCGCTACATGCGCAGCAGCAGCTCTGTGATCTCCTTGTACTGCCGTAGTGCGAGCCGTAGTTCCTCTGTCTGAGCTTCGGTCCCCTGGTTCCGCCAGCTTGCGCGCAGGACGCGACGCCGCTCCGCGAGGGTCTCGGTCAGCTGGGCGACGGCTTCGTCGAAGACGCCGTCGGCCTCCTCCACCGCCTGGTGCGGGTTTTCCACGAAGGTGTTGAGGGCCTGCCGGAGTCGCTGGGAGAGCTTGTCACGTTCGCCCTGCGCCAGCAGTGCGGACCCCGGTGTGCGGATGGGTGTGTCAGCATCGGTGACCGGCTCACGCGGTGCGCGAGCGGGCTCGGTGTGAGGCGCCTGCCCGGCATGCTGTTGGACGAGATCCGGGCGCTCGCCCTGGGGTTGTTGTGCGCGTGCCTGGTCGTACATCATCGTGTGCCGCTTCCCTTCGCATGGCGCCGGTTCGGTGCCCACGGCGCGTGGCCGCGGGCGTCGGGAGACCGCGGACGGCGCCGATCCGGATCGCCCGGTTGCTCGGTGACCAGGGCCTCGAAGAGACTGCGGGCTCCGATCATGGCCTCCCGCATTTCCTCGGTGCCGCTCTGGCCGCGGGCTGCCGTGTGCATGCTGCGGTAGCCATGGACGTAGTGGGCGTGATGGACGGAGAGCGCCGCCAACTGCTCCTCGAAGTACTCGCCGTCCGGAAAGCCCCGGTCCCTGGCCAGATGCGCCAGCAGCGCGTCGGCCTCGATGACAGCCTTCTGCGGGGATTCGACGAACTGCTCCTGCACAGTCACCCATCGAGACAGGTAGTGCCGGCGGGCCTCGGGCGACAGCGGCTGCTCCTTGAAGGAGCCGTACCGCTTCACCCGCTCATTGAGCTCCCGGTCGGCGCCCTTGATGTCGCCGTCGTGGCGGGCGACGGCACGGTCGTACTCGGGCCCGAAGCGCCGCTTCAGCCCGGGAGCGCCAGCGCCCCGGGTCCGCCCACGCACGACGAAGAAGAGGGCGGCCGCCGCGATGACGAGCACGGTGATGACGATGACGGTGATCATGGCTGCCCTCTTTGGTTCTTGATCCTTCGGCCGCCTTGTTGCATTTCCATCGATCCCTGTCGGCTCACTCAGTGTCGGGGCCGGGGGGGGGGGGGGTGTGGGCTTTGCGCCCCCCCCCCTGGGGGGGGGGGGGGGGGGGGGGGGGGGGGGGCGGGGGGGCGCGGGGGGGGCCGGCCGGCGCCCGGGGGGGCGGGGACGTG
>NZ_JBEYZW010000077.1:0-32068 GCF_040646215.1 Streptomyces sp. NPDC046215
ATTTGATGGGGGGGGTTCCCACACTCGCGGGAGGGGGTGTACCGCCCGTCCGGCGATTGAGGACGCGCCCGCAGGGCGCTCGCCGCCGCAGGCGGCAACGACGGACGCGCCGTAGGCGGCAACGCGGCAACGCGGCCGCAGCCGAAGACCCCAAGGCCAGGGCGGCTAGCCCCCCAGCATGCGCCGCAGCAGGTCCCGCAGAACCGTCCGCTCCCGCGTCGACAAGCTCGCCAGCGGTTCGCGCGCGAAGTCCAGGGATTCGCCCAGCCGGACGGCGGTCCGGTGGCCCTCCTCCGTGGCCGCCGCGAGTTTGACGCGGCGGTCGTCGGGGTCCGGGCGGCGTTCGGCCAGGCCCCGGGCTTCCAGGCGGTCGACGATGCCGGTGATGTTGGACGGCTCGCACCGCAGCTGCTGGGCGATCCTGCGCATGGGCAGCGGCTCGCGCGCCAGCAGCGTCAGCACCTTCGCCTGGGCGCCGGTGAGCGCGTGCTTGGCCGCGGCGTCCTCGTACTCCTCGTGGTAGCGCGCCACGACGGTCGCGATGAGGTCGACCACCTCACGGGAGAGCGGATCGGTTCGAGGGACCATGACACCCAGGCTAGCGGGTTACTTGACAACATGAAATATCGAGGAGCATGGTTGTTTCAGTAGCTGAACTATTAGGAGGCTTCGTTCCATGTCCGCAAAGCCCACCACCGGCCGTGAATGGCATCTCGTCGCCCGCCCGCACGGCTGGCCGAAGCCCGAGGACTTCGAGCTGCGCGAGACGGAGATCCCCGAGCCCGGCGACGGGCAGATCCTGGTCCGCAACATCCACCTGTCGGTCGATCCGTACATGCGCGGCCGCATGAACGACGTGAAGTCCTACACCCCGCCCTACGAGCTCGGGAAGCCGATGCTGGGCGGCGCGGTCGGCGAGGTCGTCGCCTCGGGTTCCGACGCCTTCGCCGCCGGTGACCACGTGCTGCACGGCCTCGGCTGGCGCGAGTACGCGCTGGTCGACGCCGACGCCGCCGTCAAGGTCTCCGCGGACGTCGCCCCGCTGTCGACGTACCTCGGCGTGCTCGGCATGCCGGGTCTCACCGCCTACGCCGGGCTGCTGGAGGTCGCCTCCTTCAAGGAGGGCGACGCCGTGTTCGTCTCCGGCGCCGCGGGCGCGGTCGGCAGCCAGGTCGGCCAGATCGCCAAGCTCAAGGGCGCCTCGCGCGTCATCGGCAGCGCGGGCTCGGACGACAAGGTCAAGCTCCTCGTCGAGGAGTACGGCTTCGACGCCGCCTTCAACTACAAGGACGGCCCGGTCGCCGAGCAGCTCAAGCAGGCGGCCCCCGACGGCATCGACGTCTACTTCGACAACGTCGGCGGCGAGCACCTCGAAGCGGCCATCAGCTCCCTGAACGTCCACGGCCGGGTCGCCGTCTGCGGCATGATCTCGATCTACAACGCGACCGAGCCGACGCCGGCCCCGCGCAACCTCGCCGCCGTCATCGCCAAGCGGCTGCGGATCCAGGGCCTGCTCGTCGCCGACCACCGTGGTCTGCAAGAGCAGTTCGTCCAGGAAGTCGGCGCCTGGGTGCGCTCCGGCGAGCTCAAGTACCGCGAGACCGTCGTCGAGGGCATCGACAACACGCTGGACGCCTTCCTCGGCATGCTGCGCGGCGAGAACACGGGCAAGATGATCGTCACCCTCGGCGCCTGATCACTGCCTGATCGCTGCCGCTGGGCTCTGCCTCGCGCGCGGGCCGGTTCCTCCCCGACCTCGGGAACCGGCCCGCGCGCGTTCGCGTACCCGCCGGCCCCGGGTCCGCCCGGGCGTTGCGGCACTCGCGGCGGCCCCCGCCTCCGCCGAGCGGCACCGGCCCCGCCCGGCCCCCCGCAGCCGTGCGATGTGCCTGCCCCGTACCCCCCGACGAACTCGGCGCGCTCCCGTACCCGCCGGCCCCTTCTCGGCCCGGGCGATGCGGCTCTCGCGGCCGCCCCCCCCGCCGGACTCGGCCCGCCCCCGCCCTGCCAGGGCACGGCCGGCCCGCCGCTTGTCGCGGCCGGCCCGCCGCTTGTCGCGAGCGAGCCGCTCGCAGGCGGGCACGCCGACGACACCGCAGGGGCAGCAGCCTGCCGATACCCTTCCCGCCATGCGAGACCTCGTAGCAGGCATGAAATACCTGGCCCAGGGCCAGCGCTGGGTCGGGCGGCACCGGCGGCAGTGGGGCTTCGGGCTGCTTCCCGGGTTGATCACCTTTCTCGGGTACGCGGCCGCGTTCGCCGCCCTGTGCCTGTGGGCCGACGACGTGATCGACTGGGCCACCCCCTTCGCCGACGGCTGGGCCTCGCCGTGGCTCGGGATCTTCCGGGGCGCGCTGACCGTCCTGTTCTTCGGCGGCAGCCTGCTCCTCGCCCTCATCTCCTTCACCGCCGTGACCCTGCTGGTCGGCCAGCCCTTCTACGAGGCGCTGTCCGAGCGCGTCGACCGGGCCGAGGGCGGCGACGTGCCCGAGTCGGGGCTGCCGCTCTGGCGGGAGCTGTGGATCTCCGCCCGTGAGAGCCTCGCCGTGCTCGTGCGGGTCGCCCTCTGGGGCGTCCTGCTCTTCGCCCTCGGCTTCGTGCCCGTTCTCGGGCAGACCGTCGTCCCGGCCGTCGGGTTCTGCATCTCCGGTTTCTTCCTCACCGAGGAACTCACCGCCGTCGCCCTCCAGCGCCGCGGCGTCCCGCTGCGCGAGCGGCTGCGGCTGCTGCGCTCCCGCAAGCTCCTCGTCCTCGGCTTCGGGGTGCCGCTGACGCTGCTGTTCCTGGTGCCGCTGGTCGCCGTGTTCGTCATGCCGGGCGCGGTCGCGGGCGCCACGCTCCTCGTGCGGGACCTGGCGGACGAGCCGGCCGGCGGCGAGGGCGGTGCCCGCGAAGCCGCAGCGCTCGGCTGAGCCGGGGTCAGGCCACCTCGGCCAGGGTGAGCCCCGGGTCCGTGCCGGAGGCCTCGGCGAGCACGCCGCCGTCCGGTGCCCAGACGGCGCTCAGCCCGCAGGCGTCGTACGGGCCGGCCGGCCCCACGTGGTTGGCGAGCAGCACGAACAGGCCGTAGTCCTTCGCCAGCGCCGGGAAGATCTCCATCCGCTCCGCGGCCCCGCCGCCCCGGCCGTAGAGCGAGCTCGCCAGCAGCACCCGCGCCCCGCCGGCGGCCGCGCGGGCGGCGAGGTCGGGGAAGTGGGCGTCGAAGCAGACGGCGAGCCCGAAGGCGGTGCCGTCCAGGGTGAATCCGCGGTCGCCCGTCCCCGGGACGAATCCCTCGGCGAGCTCCGTGTCCGTCACGTGCTGCTTGTCGTAACGGGCGAGGAGCGCCCCGTCGGGCCCGTAGACGTACGAGCTGATCGCCGGCCCCGCGGCCGTGGGCCCCGCGCAGTTGACCACCGCCGCCACCCCGGCCGCCCGGCACGCCTCGCGGACCGGCGCCAGCCGGGGGTCGTCGGGGGCGGTCGTCAGCCGGGCCGGGGCGGCGGCTATGGCGGCGAGCTCGTAGCCGGGGACGGCCAGCTCGGGGAAGACGACGAGCGCGGCGCCCCGCCCGCCGGCCTCCGTGACGAGCCCGGCCATGCGGGCGGCGTTGCCCGCCACGTCGCACGGCCGGGCGGTGAACTGCGCGCTAGCGATGATCATGCGGCCATCATGGCCGCCGGGCGGCCCCCACGGCCACCGCGAGCACGGACCGCACCTGCCCGGTGATCGCGACCCGGTTCCGGACGAAGCCGGGGTCGGTGATCCGCCCCGTCGCGGGGTCGGTGTTGCCGGCACCGAACTCCAGCACCGGGGTGTGCAGGTGGCCGCCCGGCACCCGCAGCCGCACCGCGTCGCGCAGCAGCGTCGCGCGGTAGGCGATCTCGTTGGAGAGGTAGTCGCCCCCGCCGCCCTCGCGGGCGGTCGAACCCGGCGTCGGCCCGTCCGGCCGCTCCACGGGATCCGTCCCGCCCGCCGGGATCTCCGTGACGGCGGTGTTGTCGTACACGGGGTACGGGCCGGTGCCCGCGGCGGTGAGCGCGGCGTACGGGAGCGTCGTCGTGGTCCACTGCGGCTGCGGGCGCACGGTGGGCACGTCCGCCGGCACGGGCACCGTCTCCGTGCGGGAGACGCGGGCGTTGTCCGGATACCCGCCGCGCCAGGCGCCGTTGGTGCGCTCGACGTCGAACCGGCCGGGCCGGCCCTGGCTGATGGTGGTGAAGAGGTCCACGCGCCGGGGCCCGGGCGTGAAGTGCGGCAGCAGCGTCCGCTCGACGGTGCCGTCCGCGAAGTCCGCCCAGCGCACGGGGAAGACGGCCGTCTCGATCCGCGCCGGGCCGGCGGGGGTGTCGATCGTCGTGCCGTCCAGGGCGAGCGCCGCGGCCCCCGAGGGGTTGGAGCGCCGCGCGTCGGCGTCGAGCTGGAACGGGTCGAAGCCCGTGACCAGGACGCGCTTGACCCGGTCGCCCGCCGGGAGGTCGATGGAGTCCTGGCCGCGCGAGGACCGCTCGACCTTCGCGATCAGCGCGGCCCGCTGCGGCCCGGACAGCGGGAAGGCCGGCTTCCACTCCCGCAGGGCCCGGGTCATCCCCAGCCGGGCCCAGTACAGCGGGCGGTCGTCGTCCCGGCTCAGGTCCCCGGCGCGCCCGGGGCCGGGCCCGCGGCCCTGGGCCCGGTCCACGGCCCGCCGCCACAGGGCCCGGCCGTCGCGCACCGCCAGGCCGCCGGCCTGCTCGGGCGTGCGGGCCGCGGCCAGGGCACGGCCGAAGGCCGGGGCCACGTCGTCGAAGCCGCCGCGGCGCAGGATCTCCTGCGGCACGGGGCCGGTGAGGCGCTGCTCCTCCACGGTGGGCGGGGTGGCGGAAGGGGTCGGGGCGGCGCCCGCCGGGGTGGTGAGCAGGGTCAGCGGGGCGGCGCAGGCGAGCAGCGCGGCGCCGAGGGATATCCGGGCCTTCTGGCTGGGTCTCATGGTGCGGAAGGAAACCACTGCGCGCGCATGGGCGGAAGAGGGCATGCAACTCCCCTCTCTGACAGTACATTTCAAGCCATCATTGGGTATGCGAATAGCCGAGTATCTAGCCGCCCCGCTGTTCGAACCGGGGAGCGGCCAAGGTGTCCGTCAGATCGTCGAGCTGGGCCTCGCGCTCCTGCTCTCCTCACTCATCGGCCTGGAACGCGAACTGCAGCAGAAGAGCGCGGGACTGCGCACGCACACCCTCGTCGGGGTGGGCAGCGCCCTGTTCATGGAGGTGTCCATCCACGGCTTCGGCGCGGTCGCCGGGCTGGAGGACCTCCAGTCCGACCCCTCACGGGTGGCCGGCCAGATCGTCTCCGGGATCGGCTTCATCGGCGGCGGCCTGATCTTCGTGCGCCGGGACGCGGTGCGCGGCCTGACGACCGCGGCCACGATCTGGCTGACCTGCGCCGTCGGCATGGCCTGCGGCGGCGGCCTGCCGCTGCTGGGCGCGGCGGCGACCGTCGTCCACTTCCTCGTGGTCCGCGGCTTCCCGATGGTGACGCGGCGCATGACGACGGCCCCGGTGGCCGAGCGGGTCGAGCTGCGGCTGAGCTACCGGACGCGCCGGGGGCTGCTGGGCCGGGTCCTGGAGCTGTGCACGAAGCGCGGGTTCCGGGTGACGGACGTGCAGATCGACGCGGACACCCATGAGAAGGGCGAGAAGCACGAGAAGGGCGACAGCCGCGAGAAGGGCAAGGAGGCGGGCGTGGTCCTGAGCCTGGAGGGCAAGGGGTCGGCCCACCCGCTCGTGGAGGAGCTGACGGACTGGGACGGCATCCACGGGGTGTGGCTGCGGGCGTACCGGGAGAGTACGGAGTAGTCGTACCCGCGGCTCCCCCGTGCGGCGGAGGCGGCTCGGCCCGTGGGCCGACGTGCGGCGGCACCCCCGCCACCAGCATGGATCCCATGCTGAAGATCGTCGCCCTGCCGGACGTGCCCCGCTGGGCCGCCCTCGCCGCCCATGCCGTGCCCCTGGCCACCCTGCCCTCCGGCCTGTGGCGGATCGCCCTGGTGCTGGACCTTCCCGTGGCCGCAGAGCCCGTCCGGGGCGGCTGGGAGGTGCTGTACGTCGTCATGCTCAGCGTGGTCTCCGAGGCCCTCGCCCTGCTGACGCTCGGCCTGGTGCGGCCGTGGGGCGAGGTCGTACCGCGCTGGATCCCCCTGCTGGGCGGCCGGCCGGTGCGGCCGATGGCCGCCGTGGTCCCGGCGCTGCTGGGCGCGGCGGCCGTGTCGGCGCTGTGCGCCTGGGCCTTCTACGCCCAGTTCGCCGGCCTGGGCGACGGTTTCGACGGGAGCCGGGCCCAGGACCTGCTGCTGTTCGCCTGCTATCTGCCGCTCCTGGCCTGGGCTCCGCTGCTCGCGGCGGTGACGGTCGCGTACCACCGGCGGCGGACGGCCCCCGGCCCGGCGGTGTGAACCGCGGCGCCCGCGGAGGAGCCCGGGGCGCGGGCCCCGGGCTCCTCATCAGCGTCCGATCAGCAGGTGCGGCCCACGTAGTGGGCGCCGTCGATCTTGCCGGCGGATCCCAGCCAGGAGACGCCCGGGCCCACGCACCTCTCGTAATTCGGGCCCCAGACCTCCACCTCGATGATGATGCGGGAGCCGTCACCGGTGCAGTGGTTGTAGTACGCGTCGCTGCCCGTCTCGTAGAACCCGCAGGGGTTCATGGCGGCGGGGGTGGCGGACGCCGCGGAGGCCAGGCCGAGCATGAGGGCCGCGGCGCCGACGGCGGCCGACAGGGAACGACGAACGTTCATGAAAGAACTCCCGGTTGAGGATGCGATGCCGAGTGCTGATCGACTCGGGCACCCGGAGAGCGTCGCGTCCCCCGGCGGCCCCGTCACGTGATCTCGCCCGTACGAGTGGTGGAGACCACCGGTTCGAGTGCGGGGGCGGGAGGCGGGGCGACGCGGCGCCAAAGGGCGTGCGTACCACCCCACTTGGGGAAGTTAACCGAAGTTCACCCCATCTGTGACTTCACGTGGTCGATCACCTCGGCGAACTCCTTCGACGGCGAGAAGTCAAGGAACTCGCAGTCTTCCAGCGCCTCCGGGGCGTGTCCGGGCGGCCAGTGGAACGCCTGGCCCGCCTCGTAGGTCTCGTCCCCGTGGTTCGTCCGCAGCTTCAACCGGCCCTTGAACACGTAACCCCAGTGGGGGCACTGGCACAGGTCGTCGGGCAGACCCTGCAAGGCCGGCCCCATGTCCGTCCCCTTGGGGAGCCGGAAGAAGCCGGCGGACATGTCTCCGCCGAGTTCCTGGACGCGGACCTCGACGCCGTCACCTTCGAGCGCGACGGGCGTGTCGTTCCAGGCTGTCGCGGTCATGACTCGTCCACCTCCCTGAAAGCCCCCTTTTCTTCCAGTTTCGTCCTGACGGGGGAGGTGTGCGAGGGCTGGAGCAGGAGCAGGGCGATGTCGTCCGTGTAGCGGTCGGTGGGGCGGGCGTGGTGGACGAGGCTGTCGACGAGGTGGTGCAGGGGCGGGTTCCCCGACGCGCCGAGGTGCCGGGCGAGGTCGGCGGTGGTCCGGCCGATGTCGCTGCCGGGGATCTCCACGAGGCCGTCGGTGTAGAGGGCGAGGAGGGCCCCTTCGGGCAGGGGCAGCGTGGTGAGCGGATAGGCGGGAGGGGCGGGGGTCCCCAGGCCGAGGCCGAGGGGCGGGCCGGGTTCGAGGTCGACGGTGCGGGCCGGGCGGCCGGGCGGGCGCAGGAGCGGCGGCGGGTGCCCGGCGCTGGCGAGCGTCACCTGGTGGCGGGCGAGGTCGAGGTGGGCGTAGAGGCAGGTGACGAAGCGGTCGGCGCCCAGGTCGGCCAGATCGCGGTCGGTGCGGGTCAGGACCTGGTCGGGGGTCGCGCCGGCCGTGGCGTGGGAGTGGACGGCCGTGCGGACCTGGCCCATGAGGGCGGCGGCCGTCACGTCGTGGCCCTGCACATCGCCGATGACCGCCGCGACGGTGGTGTCGGTGAGGCGGATGAGGTCGTAGAAGTCGCCACCGATGTCCAGGCCGTGGCTGGCGGGCAGGTAGCGGGCGGCGATGCCGAGCCCGGCGACGGTGGGCAGGGCGTGGGGCAGGAGGGCCTGCTGGAGGGCGTGGGCCAGGTTGTGCGTGGCGTCGTAGAGCCGGGCCCGGTCCAGGGCCTGGGCGATGAGGCCCGCCAGCGGGGTGAGGACGGAGCGCTCGGCGGCGGTGAAGGTGTGGGGGTGGTCGTAGGCGAGCAGGCAGCAGCCGATGGGCCGCCCGGAGGTGATCAGCGGCAGGAACGCCCAGGCTTGCTTGTCGCTGAGCTGCGGCGTCCTGGGGTAGGCGCGGGCCAGCTCGGCGCGGTCGGCGAAGAAGGAGGACGTGCCGGTGGCCAGGGCGTGGCCGGCGGGGGTGAGGTCGGCGTCCGTGGCCAGCCCGTCGAGCTGCCCGACGACCTCCGGGTCGTAGCCGCGGTACCCGATGATCCGGATGCGGCCCGCTTCGGCGGTGGACATGATCAGGCCCTGGGCGCCGAAGGCGGGCAGCACCTGCTCGGTGACCAGGTCGACGACGTCCTGGGCGCCCACGGCCTCGGCCAGCGCCGCCGCCAGGTACACCAGCAGGTGGATGCGGCTCGCGGCCGGTTCGGTGGCGGCGGGCTCGGGCGGGCGGTCGGCGGTGCCGCCCGGGGTGACGAGGACGCTGACGCCGCTGTCGTCCGGGTGGAGGCGGAGGTCGAGCCACCGGTCCGGCGGGCGCAGGACGGTCAGGGCGACGGGCTCGCGGCTGCTGATGGCGGTGCGGTAGGCGTCCATGCAGGGCACGTTGTCCAGCCAGGGCAGCGTCCCCCACGGCCGGGTGCCCAGCAGCTCCTCCGTGGACGCGCCGAGCAGGCCGGCGGCGGCGGTGTTGGCGAACGTCACCCGCCCCTCCACGTCGAGGGCGAAGGCACCGAGGGGAAGGCGTTCGACCAGGTCGGCCGCCGCGAGCCCCCACTCCGTCCGCCGTACACCGGGGTGGTGCGCGCTGTGGCAGTGCGCGGAGACGGAGCGGGGCCGGTCCGGAACGGCCGGCGGGCGGGAGGCCGCGTCCAGGACCCGGGCGACGCGCCGGGCGCTGAAGGCGATGTTCCCCCGCTCGCGGAGGGGCAGCCGGGCCGGGCGGGTCGGGGGCCACAGCAGCATCAGGGCTCCCCAGGGCCCGTGGGCGCCTTTGAGCGGCGCGATGGCCAGAGCAAACCGGTAGGGGACGCCGGCGGCGGCGCGCGGATAGGAGCGGGCGAACTCCTCCTGCGAGCCGAGCCAGACGAGCCGCTCCTCGCGCACCGCGTCCTGCGCCGGGCCCCGGGAGGCGAGCGGCACCTGCCACCAGGGGGCGAACGCCTCGACGGACAGGCCGCAGATCACGACCAGACGGAGGGCCGCCCCGGCCGGATCCCGCAGGTAGACGCCCCCGGCCATGGCACCCGTACGGTGTACGGCCGCCGCCAAAGCCTCGCCGAGCGGATCGGCTGCCGCCTCCGACCGCTCACCGCGCCCGGTCACCGGGCGCAGCCCCTGACACGCATATCAGGACACTACGCCGGGGTGCCGGGGGCGGCACGCGGAGCGGTTGCCGCCGGGCGGGTGCCCTCAGTCGCGACGGGCCGTGTAGGCGACCGCCCCGGCCTGCGGCAGGTTCGCCCAGACCGTCGTACCCTCCGAGGCGGGCTTCGGGTCGGCGATGCCCCAGGTTCCGCCGCACTCGTGGACGACGCACGCCACGAGCATCAGCATGCGCTTGCGGCGTGACGTGCAGGTGGCGGCGAGGTCCGGGTTGGAGTGGGAGTGGTGGGGGTCCCAGTTGACCAGGCGGAGGATTCCGTCGCGCCAGCAGAGGGAGTAGTAGAGATCCTGCCCGGGCGCGAACCGGCCGCCGCAGGCGACGAGTTCACCCATGATCTGGGTGGCGGGCTCGACGAGGTTGCCGAGGCCGTGGGCCTGGAGGGCGGTACGGACGCTGCTGCGGGCGACACCGGCGGACCGGGGCTCGCCGGGGACGGTGAAGCTGTAGGCGAGGCGGGCGGGGTCTTTGGGCGCGGGGGGTGTGGGGTAGGCGCCGTCGGGGGTGATGAGCGGGCAGAGGCTGACGGACATGCGGCAGCTCCCAGTGTGGGGTGTGGGGTACGGGTACGCCCACGCCGGTGGCCGGTGGCTTGTCTCCCTGAGCGCGAGAACGCCACTCCCAGGGCAGGAGGATGCGGGCGTGCTCACGCGATGCACTTCCGGCTCGCGCTGTGCGTGAGCGGTGCGGTACTGAAGGTAGCGGACCGAGGGGCCATTTGGCCCCTGCAACGGGAAAATGGCCCTACGGGTGGATGGTGGGCGCGCCCGCGCGGCAGACTGCTGCCGACCGACTGCGCGAAGGGATGCCATGGCTCAGAGGACGTCGCCCACGGAGCGTCAGAAGCGGCTGGGTGCTGAGTTGCACAAGATGCGCGTGGCTGCGGGTGTGAGTGCCGAGGCCGTCGCGTCGCTGCTCGGCGTCGATCGCAGCAAGATCTCCAATATGGAGCGGGGCCTGCGGGCGATCAGCCCTGAACGCTTGCGGAGTTGGGCGTGTCATTGCGCTTGTCCGGACGGCGCTTACGTCGACGCGCTCGCGGAGATGGCCGAGTCGAGTAGCCCGGGTTGGTGGGAACGCTACCGAGGGGTGCTGCCGGGGAAGCTGCTTGATATCTCCGAGCTGGAAGCCCACGCTGTGAGGCTCAAAACCGCACACACTGTGCACATTCCAGGTCTGTTGCAGACGGTCGATCACGCGCGCACGATCTTCGAGGTGGCCGTCCCGGCCCTGCCTCAGCGGGAACTCGAAGCGCGATTGGTCCACCGGCTGGAGCGTCAACAAGTCCTGGTCAAGGAAGGTGCGCCCGATTACCACGGCATCGTGCACGAGGCGGCACTCCGCATGCAATTCGGCGGGCGGGCTGTGGCGCGCGCTCAGTTGGAGCACCTTTTGAACATGTCCGAGCTCAGCCATGTGACCTTGAATGTCCTGCCTGTGAGCGGTGGTGCGTTCCCCGGCGCAGGGCAGACGCTCGTCTATGCCGAAGGCCCTGTCCCCCAGCTCGACACCGCTCAGACAGACAGCACACATGGACCAGAATTCCTTTACGCGGAGGCACAGTTGTCCAAGTACCGTGCTCAGCTGGAATGGATGGAGCGGCTCTCGTTGGGGCCGGACGAGTCGCGGGCATTCATCCACGAGATCGCTCGACAACTCTGAGGAGCCACGCGATGCCCGACATCACCTGGGAAGACCCGTACTGCGCGGAGGGAAGTGCCTGCTTCCGTATAGGTATCGATGCCACCGATAATGCCTACATCGCTGTGAACGGCTTCGAGGATCACTACATCACTGACACCCGTGAGGCCCTGCGGATCCTGATCCGCGAAATTAAAGCAGGCAAGGCCGACCACCTTCTCTGAGGAGCCACGCGATGCCCGACATCAGCTGGGAAGACCCCTACTGCGGGGAGGGCAACTCCTGCTTCCGGGTAGGTACCGACAGCGCTGACAACGCGTACATTGCTGTCAACGGTGCCGAGGACTACTACGTGACCGACTCCCGCGAGGCCCTCCGGACTCTCATTCGCGATATCAAGGCCGGGAAGGCCGACCACCTGCTCTGAGGAGGCGCCCGTTGCTGGGAATTACTTGGGAAGAAGCGTTCTGCGGAGAGGCGGCGAACTGCTTCCGGATAGGGACCGACCCCGTCGGCAACGCCTACATCGCCGTCAACGGCGCCGAGGACCACCACATCACCGACACCCGCGAAGCGCTCCGTACCCTGATCCGCGACATCAAGGCGGGCAAGGCCGACCACCTCCTCTGAGGCGCGGGAGCACGGTGACAGCCTCGTAGCCTGGAAAAAAATGCCGGGCGTCTTTCCGTGGTGATCACTAATGTCTGAGCCATGAGATTACTGAAATGCACCGCGGCCTCAGCCGCCCTCGCCACCGCACTATTGACCGGCGCAACCGCCCTCACCACCGCCTCGGCCGCCGATATGGAAGGCGTGCAGTGCAGCTACGACATCCGCACGACCCCGCCGACGGTCCACCTCGGCAGCCGGGGCGCCACGGTCAGAGAGGCCCAGTGCCTGCTGGACTTCTGGGGCTACGGGCCGAACTTCGAGGACGCGGAAGACGGCGAAGTCGCAGGCGTCTTCGGGGTGAGGACGGAGCGGGCGACCGTGCTCTTTCAGGAGAAGCGCGGCCTGAAGCCGACCGGAGTCGTCGGCCCGGAAACCTGGGCGGAACTCCGTCACAGCTGACCGGTCGGTGCGTAGGGAAGAATGCTCCTCTCTTCCCTACGCACCAGGAGATTCATGTACAAGCGCCTGCCCTCGCTCGCCCTCGTTCTGACCGTCGCCGTTCTCGGAACGTCGGCGTGCGAGAAGTCCGGTGACAAAGATGCGGCTGCCTCGCCGGCACCGGCGACCGTGTCCGCCACCCCCTCGGCGAGCCCCGAGAAGGTGCGGACGCTGACAGGGGCGTCGTCCGGGCTCTACCTCATGATTCTCCGGAAGAACTACTCGGACCTGTCACACATCGACGATGACACCCTCGTGGCCCACGGCAACGCGCTCTGTGTCGCCCGGGGCCAGGCCCTCGGGGACCAGGCGAAGAAGACGATGCGGGAGCTCGACATCACCCCGAAGCAGGCGACACAGATCATGGCGACGGCCCACACGTTCTGCCGCTAGCCGGACGTCGCACTCCCGCCCGGTGAATCCCCGCGCCCTTGACGGGCGCGCGGCCGACCCGTGACGCTCATGCGGGCTGGCACGGGCCACCCGCTGCCGAGGGGGGCGTGCGATGTCGCTGAACGAGCCCGGCTTTGACGAGTTGCTGGCCGCATGCCGGCACTCGGCCGTGCACCTGGAGATGCGGGATGAATACGGGGTCGGCGACGAGGCGGAGGACTTCGAGAACTGGCAGCGCACGGGGCGGCGTGACGTCGATCCGGCGTCCCCTTACTGGACGCCGTGGGTCGAATTGATCCGCAGCACGGTCGCCCGGGGCGTGGTCGTTCGCCGGGCGCGCGTTGTCTCGGAACCGGTCACGGATTACATCCGGTACGAGCACGCCGGGACCGTGGTCAACCTCCACGCCGGAGAGCAGGTCCGGTGGCTGCCCAGGCGGCACGCGTCGGACATCGCGCTGCCCGGGAACGACTGCTGGGTGTTCGACGGAGAGACCGTGCTCTTCAACCACTTCACGGGGGCCGGGGACTGGTCCCCGCCAGGCTGGGAAGTCCGCTCCGAAGCGGCCGTGGCGCACCTGGCCGCGACTGCGTTCGAAGCGGTCTGGGAGCGCGGCGTCCCGCACGAGAAGTACTGGGTCTGATCCGACCCCACCGCTGAAGAGTGGGCGATTTCCAGTAACGGAAACTCATACACCTTGTTTCCTCAGGGCGGGGCCCGCGAGCATCGTCCCGACACCCGGCGACGAGGAGGCAGGCCGTGAAGCTGACACGACTGGTGGGCGAGTGTGACGAGGGTGAGTGCCCCACCATCTACGCCACGGACAGGGGCACGCTCGCCATCCAAGGGGGCAGGTTGGCCGAGCACGGGCTGGACCTTCCGGCCCACGAAACACTGGTGGAAATCCCGGTCGAACTCGTCCGAAAGGCCATCCGTGACAACCTCATCTAAGACGCTGGGGGACTGGCTCAAAACCTTTGACCGGGAAGCCTTCCGGCTGGAGACCCTGGACGACTACAGCAAATCCGGCGGCGTCGATGCCTATAGGGCCTTCCTCGCCGGTGAGCCCCAGCCGGAGGAGTACAAGACGGCCGGCTGGGTGAAGACGGTCGGGGACGCGGTCCGGTCAGGGAAGCGCATCTACCGGGTTCACATCCTCGCCCGCCCGCTGACCGACTATCTGCGGTTCGAGCTCTCGTGGGGGTACCACCGGAACATGGCGGCCGGGGAGGAGTTCTTCATCCTGGACACCACGAGCGAGGAGAACCCGATTCCGGACGCCCCGGACTTCTGGCTCTTCGACGAACGAAGCGTCGGAGCCATGAGTTACGACGGGGACGGCACGTACCTGGGCACCGATTTCCTGGGTGAGGAGCACTTGTCCAGGTTCCTGGCGTACAGGGACGCGGCGATGGCCCGTGCGGTGCCGTTCTCCGAATGGTGGGCACAGTACGGCGTGTGAAGGGTGACAGCAAGCGGCCGACGGCTCAGCCGTTGCGGTTCACCACGGCGGAGCTGGACGCGGCGGGGATCGCCCCGGTGAGGTTCGGGCTCTCCGCCTGATCGCCGAGCACTCGGCGGCCCCGCCCACATGCCGATGGGCGGGGCCGTCACCATCCCGGAAACGGAGCGCGCGGTGCACATCCACGGGTACGCCTGGCTGGGTGAGAAGGCAACATTCGACAAGGAGAGCCTGCGGCGCCCGCCGGGCGCTCCTCCGACGGCGAGCAGTCCCCCCGACGTCGTCGACCGGCACCGCACGGCCGTGGCCGAGTTCCCCACGGCGGACCTGCCACCGCTGCAGACGGCGCACTGGCTGGTGAAGCCGGCGGCGATGGTCCGGGGAACGTGGCAGGAGCCGAAGGAGGCCGGCGAGTGGCTGGGGATGCAACTCGCCGCATTTTCCCCGCGATTCGCCGCCCAGGGCGAAAGGGACGTGGAGCGGCTGGCGCTCCTGGTCCGATCCGCCGTGGAGCGGCTCGCATGGGGTGGTGACGTGTCGCTCGGCCACTACCTGAACGGCACGGTCTTCCACTCCGTCGCACTGGTCACCTGCTCCCCCAACCGCGGCGCCCCGGATCTGCCCTGCCCCGTCGGGGGCGGAGGCCCCTGATCCCGCAACCGGCTGAAACCCGTCAGTCCAGCCCGTACCGCTCCCGCGCCTCCCGGACCGTCTCCGGCTTGACCTCGCCCCGGCGGGCCAGCGTTGCCAGCGCCGCGGCCGCCACCGACTCCGGGTCGACGCCGAAGTGCCGGCGGGTCGCCTCGCGGGTGTCGGAGAGGCCGAAGCCGTCCGTGCCGATGGACGTCCAGTCCTGCTCCACCCACGGGGCGATCTGGTCGGGGACCGCGCGCATCCAGTCGCTGACGGCCAGCACCGGACCGGGCGCCCCGTGCAGCGCTTGCGTCACATAGGGCACCCGGTCCTCGCCGCGGAGCCGCGCCGCGTCACAGGACAGGGCGTCGCGGCGCAGCTCGGTCCAGGAGGGCGCGGACCACACGTCGGCGGCCACGCCCCAGTCGTCGGCCAGCAGCCGCTGGGCCTCCAGGGCCCAGTGGACGGCCGTGCCGGAGGCCAGGAGTTGCAGGCGTGGCGCGTCGGCCGCCGCGCCCGCCGCCTCCCGGAAGCGGTAGAGGCCCTTGAGAACGCCCTCCTCCACACCGTCCGGCATGGCGGGCTGCACCTTCGGCTCGTTGTAGACGGTCAGGTAGTAGAAGACGTCCTCGGCGTCGGGGCCGTACATGCGCCGCAGGCCGTCCCGGACGATCACCGCGATCTCGAACGCGAACGCCGGGTCGTAGGACACCGCCGCCGGGTTGGTGGAGGCGATCAGGTGGGAGTGGCCGTCGGCGTGCTGGAGGCCCTCGCCGGTCATGGTGGTGCGGCCCGCGGTCGCGCCGATGACGAAGCCGCGCCCCAACTGGTCGGCCAGCGCCCAGAACTGGTCGGCGGTCCGCTGCCAGCCGAACATCGAGTAGAAGATGTAGAACGGGATCATCGGCTCGCCGTGCGTGGCGTAGCTGGTGGCGGCCGCGGTGAAGTCGGCCAGCGAACCGGCTTCGGTGATGCCCTCGTTGAGGATCTGCCCGTCCCGGGCCTCCCGGTAGTACAGGAGCTGGTCGCGGTCGACCGGGTCGTACGTCTGGCCGGCGGGCGAGTAGAGGCCGGCGGACGGGAAGAGGGACTCCATGCCGAAGGTGCGGGCCTCGTCGGGGACGACGGGCACCCAGCGCCGGCCGGTCTCCTTCTCCCGCATCAGGTCCTTCACCAGCCGTACGAAGGCCATGGTGGTGGCGATCTCCTGGCGCCCGGACCCCTTCTGCAGCGCCTCGAAGGGCTTGGCCGACGGCTCGGGCAGCGGCCGGGCGACGACCCTGCGGGCGGGGGCCGGGCCGCCGAGGGCCGCGCGGCGCTCGCGCAGATACCGGGCCTCGGGGGAGTTCTCGCCGGGGTGGGCGTAGGGCACCTGCTCGCCGTCGAGGGCGGCGTCGGGGATGGGCAGGTCCAGCAGGTCCCGCATGGCGCGGAACTCCTTGCCCGTCAGCTTCTTCATCTGGTGGTTGGCGTTGCGCGACTCGAAGCCGGGGCCGAGCGTGTAGCCCTTGACGGTCTGCACCAGGACGACCGTGGGCGCGCCCTTGTGCTCCACGGCCGCCCGGTAGGCGGCGTACACCTTGCGCGGCTCGTGGCCCGCCCGGGAGGTCCGGAAGAGCTCCAGCAGGGCGGCGTCGTCGAGGCCGGCGCCGATCGCCCGCAGCGCGGGATCGGCGGCGAAGAAGTGGTCGCGGACGTAGGCGGCGTCGCGGGTGGCGTAGGTCTGGAACTGCGCGTCGGGCACCTCGCGCAGGCGCCGGACCAGCGCGCCCGTGGTGTCCTGGGCGAAGACCCGGTCCCAGGCGGTGCCCCACAGGGACTTCACGACGTTCCAGCCGGCGGCGCGGAACTGGGCCTCCAGTTCCTGGACGATCTTGAAGTTGGGGCGGACGGGGCCGTCGAGGCGCTGAAGGTTGCAGTTGATGACGAAGGTGAGGTTGTCGAGCTGCTCACGGCCCGCGAGGGCGAGGGCGGCGGTCGACTCCGGCTCGTCCATCTCGCCGTCACCGAGGAACGCCCACACGTGCGACCCGGAGGTGTCCTTGATGCCCCGGTGCTCCAGGTAGCGGTTGAACCGCGCCTGGTAGATCGCGGAGAGCGGGCCCAGGCCCATGGAGACGGTGGGGAACTCCCACAGCCAGGGCAGCCGGCGCGGGTGCGGGTAGGAGGGCAGCCCGCCCCCGCCGACCTCCTGCCGGAAGCGGTCCAACCGGCCCTCGGTCAGGCGCCCTTCGAGGAACGCCCGGGAGTAGATGCCGGGGGAGGCGTGGCCCTGGATGTAGAGCTGGTCGCCAGAGCCGTCGCTCTCCTTGCCGCGGAAGAAGTGCTGGAAGCCCGTCTCGTACAGCCACGCGGCGGAGGCGAAGGTCGCCATGTGGCCGCCCAGCCCGGCCCGCTGGTTGCCGCGGGTGACCATGGCGGCGGCGTTCCAGCGGGTCCAGGCGGTGATCCGGGCCTCCAGCTCCTCGTCACCCGGGTAGGCGGGCTCCGCGGAGGTCGGGATGGTGTTGAGGTACGGCGTCTCCAGCGGCGGCGGGACGTCCAGCTCGGTGCGCTCGGCGTGCTCGGCCAGCCGGCGCAGCAGGTACGACGCCCGGTGGCGCCCGCCGAACCGCACGGCGGCGTCGAGGGACTCCTGCCATTCGGCGACCTCGGTGGGGTCGTGGTCGGGCAGTTGGTCGAGCTGGGACATGGGTGATCCCCTTTCGCGTTCCCGGGCGGGGGACCGGGGCCCGCGGATCTCCACGGGCCCCGGCGGTGTCGAGGTGCGAGCGGTGTGCCGCCGGGTGTGCGGGTGGACCGGCCGCCGGGCGGTGCGTGCCCGTAGAACCTCGCTTCCGGAGCGTGGAACGAGGCTTCCGCTCAGCGACGCTAGAAGCAGGAAGTTGTTGGCGTCAACATCTGGCCAACGGAAATGAACGATGATCGATCATTTCTGGCCGGGGTCCTCCAGGCCCGCGGCCCGCCTGAGAATGGACTCGTAAACGCTCGGGTCATTGGCTGTTACCTCGGGAAAGCCCGTCCCGTACCTTCCATGCCAGCGTGCGGCCACTCCGGGATTGGCGTGATCCGAACCATCCGAAAGGTAGAGGTGCGGGCTGCACCGGACGCCGTGCTCCTGCGCGCAGTGGAAGTCGCGGGTGATGATCCGGCGGGCCCGGCCGTCGTCCAGACCGCCGGCTATCGCCTCCGCGTCGACGCCCTCGGTCTCCGCGGCGACGGCCACCACGACCGCCCGGGCCCCGATCGAGCGGCTCTCCGCCCAGAAGGCCCGCCGCAGCGCGAGGTCCAGCCGCTCGGACGCCGCGAGGCCCTGCTCCTTGGCGAGCTGGACCGCTTCGAGGGCCGGCATCGAGGACGAGGGGAACTTCCAGTCCGCCGCCCGCCACAGCTGCCAGCCGGCGTCCGGCTCGATGTGCGCCACGCCGCCGACCTCGGAATCCGTGCCCGGGCGAGGACTCGGCCCGTTGTTGAACAGCTCCAGGGGGAAGGCCCGGTGGTCGAACCGCACGCGGTCCTCCAGGCCCAGCCGGCGGCGGGTGGTGTGCAGCCGGTGCACCGCGACATGGGCGAACGAGCACCAGATGTCGGTGAAGAGGGTGATGACCCCGGGCCGGGTGCCGGCCTGGGGCGGGGGAACGCTGGTCATGGGGCTCCGATCGGTTCGTGGGCGTAGGCCAGGATGTGCAGTTGGAGCAGGCGTCCGACGTCGGGGTCCCGGCGGCGGAACGCCTCGATGATGGGTTCGTGGTCCTCGGCGTTCTCGTGCAGCGCGGTGCGCACCCGGGTCAGGGACAGGCGCGTCCACAGCTCGGCCGCCAGCGACTCCCAGCTGGGGGACAGGGCGGCGTTGCCGGAGGCCCGGACGATCTCGCGGTGGAACGCCACCCCGTGCCGGACCTGCGCGTCGACGTCCCGCTCGGCCGCCGCCCGGCGCATCCCCGTGGCGTGGTCCTCCAGCGCCCGGACGTCCCCGGCCAGGCGCGGCAGCGCCAGCTCGGCGGCCAGCCGCTCCAGGGCCCCGCGCACCGGGTAGACCTGACACAGTCGCCCCGGGGTCAGATCGCAGACCCGCGTCCCGCGGTGGGGCGAGAACTCCACCAGCCGCATCGACCGGAGATCGCGCAGCGCCTCCCGGACGGGGGCCTGGCTGACCCCGAGCTCGGCCGCCACCTGGCGCTCGACGATGCGCTGACCCGGCTGCCAGCGGCCCCGGGCCAGGTGGTCCAGGAGGATGCCGCGGACCTGGTCGCTCAGCGGGGTCCGGTCCAAGTGGCCCGGGGGGACGGTGCCTTCGCGGCGGTCGGCTCCGTGCATGGGCGATCCTCTCGGCGCAGAAATACTGCTTGAGCGATGATCGATCATCGGTTAACGTACGTTAATAGATGGCCGACGCAACAGGTCCGGCCCTTTCTGATCAGAGTTCGATCAGCACTCGAACTGCTTCCGATCAGCTCGCCCGGCGCGCGCCCCACCGCGGCTGCCCGGCACCACCCGGATCGATCAGCACTCGCCCGGGTCGGCCCTTTCACCCGCACTTCCGCCCGCGCGGGAGCGACTGTTCCGCTTCAGCCACCTCCGCGCCGGGCGCCTCCGCTTTCGCGCCTCCGCTTTCGTGACCTCTGCCTTTGCGACCTCTGCTTTCGCGACTTCCGCGCCGGGCACATCCGCCCGCCCCGGAAGTCTGTCTTCCTTCCCTTGTTCCCTCGCGCAGGGCCCACCGGCCCCCGCGCGCCACCGGCCGCGCCCACACGTGCCGCGGCCGTCAAGGAGATGACGTGACCGAGCAGCTTCTCGACCTCACCCAGCACGAGATCCAGGCCCTCAAGACCCGCTACAACCTGGCCGACGCGCACACCCACCAGCAGCAGTCCATGGGCCAGCGGCAGATCGTCGCCGAGCTCCCCGGCCTGTGGTACGGGGCGGAGGCGAGCCGCCAGGCGGATCTGGAGGACCGGTTCAAGGAGGTGTTCTTCCGGCTGCACGGCCAGAACAGCGTGCGCGCCGACACCACCATGCTGTCCTACGCCGCCTCCATCTCCACCCTCGTCGCGGGCATGTACCTGAGACAGCGGGAGATCAGCGTCAGCCTCGTCGAGCCATGTTTCGACAACCTCCCCGACGTCCTACGGAACGTGGGCGTCCACCCGGTGCCCGTCCCCGAGGACGCGCTGCACGACGCCGACCGCATCTACGAGCGCCTGGCCGCGGAAGTCACCACCGACGCCCTCTTCCTCGTCGACCCCAACAACCCCACCGGCTTCAGCCTGCTCAGCCACGGCCGCAAGGGCTTCGAGGAAGTCGTCCGCTACTGCGTCGACCACGACAAGCTCTTCGTCATCGACCTCTGCTTCGCCGCCTTCGCCCTCGCGGACGCCCGCTTCGGCCGCTTCGACCTCTACGAACTCCTCGACACCTCCGGGGTCCGCTACATCGCGCTGGAGGACACCGGCAAGACCTGGCCGCTCCAGGACGCCAAGTGCGCCCTGCTCACCTGCAGCCGGGACCTCTACGAGGACGTGTACAACATCCACACCAGCGTCCTCCTCGACGTCTCCCCCTTCGTCCTCAACTTCCTCGCCCGTTACGTGGAGGACTCCATCGAGGACGGCATGGCCTCCGTCCGCGACGTGATCACCCGCAACCGGGAGGCCGCCCAGAAGGCCCTCGACGGCAGCCTGCTGGAGCACATCGAACCGGTGGTGAACGTCAGCGTCGCGTGGTTCCGCATCAAGGACCCGGCCGTCAAGGCCACCGACCTCCAGGCCCACCTGGCCCGGTACGAGGTCTACGTGCTGCCCGGCACCTACTTCTACTGGAGCGAACCCGAACGCGGCGAGCGCTACCTCCGCGTCGCCCTCGCCCGCGACCCCGGAGACTTCCGCGCCTCGGTCGAGCGCCTGCGCGAGGCGGTGGACAGCTATGCCGGGTGAACTCCACGTGGACGCGTCCCTGTTCATGGGCATGCACAGCAAGGACCCCGCCGTCCGCGCCGCCGCCACCACCTTCTTCGCCGCCCGGCTGCGGCAGCCGGTGGTGATGAAGCTGGAAGAAGTGGGGCGCTGCGACGACTACATCTGGCAGCTCCCCCGGGACGTCCAGGACGCCTACTACCCCTTCATGGACGTCCTGCAGTCCCTGATGCCGATCCGGCGCCGCCCCTACGACGCCGACGCCCTCGCGGCCCTCGCCGGGCTGCCCGCGGGGCCGACCGCCGCCCTGCGCCACCGCGACCGGCTGCTCCTCGCCTCGGTCGTCGCCGCCCGCGGCGAGCTGGTGACGCTCAACCCCCGCCTCATCCCCCTGGCCGGCTCCGGGCTGCCCGTGCGGACGCCCGGCCCGGCCGCCGGACGCGGAGTCTTCCCCGCCGAGCTCGACAAGCTCTACGAGCAGTCCCTCGCCCTGGAGGCCGACCATGCGGAGCTCTGAGTACACCGCCGCCGGCCGCGTCCGGGCCCTGCGCGGCACCGTGGTCCCCCTCGTCACGCCCGTCGACGAGGGGCGCCGGGTGTGCGCGCCGAGCACGGCCCGGCTGATGGCCTCGCTGCGCGGCCGGGTCGCCGGGTACATGCCCGCGCTGAGCACGGGGGAGGGGTGGCACCTCTCGCCCGACCAGTGGACGGACATCGTCCGGCTGACCGTGGAACACGCCGGCGGCGCGCCCGTCCTGGCCGGCGTCGAGCTGCCCGGCACCGACGCGATCGTCGAGCGCGCCCACCGGGCGGCCGCGCTCGGTGCGGACGCCGTCGTCGTCCCCCCGCCCTGGTCCGACGGCGGCGGCAGCCCCGGGCCCGGGTTCGTGGAGCACTACACGGAGGTGGCGGAGCGCAGCCCGCTGCCCGTCGTCGTCTACCACGAGAACGCCGTCTCCAAGGCGCCCCTGGACGTCGACGCGCTCCGCGCGGTCTGCGCCCTGCCCGGCGTCGCCGGGGTGAAGGAGTCCAGCGGCTCCGCCGAGTTCACCCGCAAGCTCCTCGACGGCGGGACGGACGTGCCGGTCCTCCAGGGCTGGGAGCACCTGCTCTCCGCCGTCCCGGACGTCCACGGGTTCGTCGGCCCGCTCGCCAACCTCGACCCCGGCATCTGCGACGAGGCCCTCGCGTCCGGCGCCGGGGACGTCCAGGACCGGGTGGACGCCCTGTGCCGGCAGTACCGGCTGCTGGACGACGACTGGTACCTGCACGTCAAGGAAGAGCTGGTCCGCCGCGGCGTCCTCGCGACCCCGCTCCCCGTCGGCTGACGCCGCGCCCCTGTCCGCCCGTTCCCGACCTGGAGTCCCCATGGCCACCACGACGGCCGCCACGGCCGGCAGCCGCCTGTTCGTCCTCAACCGCACCATCCCCACCCCCGAGGAACTGCGCGAACTCCACGAGCTGGAGGACCGGCTCATCGCGAGCCGCGCCCGCGAGATCGAGGCCGAGGCCCCTGCCATGGCCGACCGCGCCGCCCTCGGCCGCCACATGAAGGAACTCCTGGAGGCGGAGAAGAGTGACCCGCCGGAGTTCGAGCGCGTCATGGCCGAGGACCTCGACCGCGCGCAGTTCACCGAGGTCGTCGCCCAGTTCGCCGTCGACGGCCTCACCGAGTCCGAGTCCTTCCTCCCGATCGTCTGGCGGCTGCCGCGGAAGGCCAAGATGGCCGTCTTCCGGGTCCTCGTCGACGAATTCGGCTGCGGCAACATCGACCAGGCGCACTTCAACATCTACCGCGACCTGATGACCGAACTGGGCATGTCCCTGGACGTCGCCGACTACCTCGACCGGACGAACGAGGAGACGTACGCATACGTCAACACGTTCTTCTGGGCCGCCGCCCGGGCGCCCCGGCCCGAGTACTTCCTGGGCGCCCTGTGCTATCTCGAATCCAGCATCCTCTACGCCTTCCAGTGCTTCGCCGGCGCCGCCCGGCGCCTGGAGCTGGCCGGCGCCCGCTACTACACCGAACACCTGCACATCGACCACTTCCACGCCAAGGAACTCCAGGTCGCCATCCGCGAGTTCGACAGCGAGGCAGACCTGCACCCCGTCAAGGTCTGGACGGGCTTCAAGCTCGCCAGCGAGGTCATCGGCGGGGCCACCGAGGCCGCCGTCGCGTCCGCACTGAAGGTGGGCTGACCATGGCGGACCCGACGAACCCCGTCTCGATCGAGCAGATCGGCGAGGACCGCATCCGGGTGCGCGTGGGGGAGCGCGAGTTCGAGGCCGGGGCGTTCTGCCCGCACCGCAAGGGCCACCTCGTCCACGGCTACGTCAACGCGGCCCGGCTGCGCATCACCTGCCCCCTCCACCACTCCAGCTACTCCCTGGAGACCGGCGAGGCCGTCACCGGCCCCACCGGCACGCCCCTGTGCGTGCGCGAGACGACGCCCGCCCCCGGCTGATCCGGCGGGCCGCGACCCGTGCGACCCGGGCCGCGCGGACGCGTCGGTGACGCAGGTTGACCCACGCGCGGGTGAACTTGCTTATGAGGACGGTGTGTTCATCGGATACCGTGCCGGGGAGAAGGCGCGGGCGGCCTCGGCATACGCCTTTGGCCATGGCTTGGGCTGCGCCGGCCGGTCGCACGGGGCGCCGGACATCCGGAGCGAGGGTACGGATGGCCGGGTCACGGGGCGGCCGGCGCCGGGCCCCCGCGCCTTCCCCCGCACGGGGGCGGGGCCACCTGACAGGCCCCGCCCCTCCGCACCCGGGGCGCGTCAGGCGGACGGCCGGACCGCGGTGATCTCGCGGTAGGCCATGTCGGCCAGCTGCCGCTGGCCCTGCTTGCTGGGGTGGAACCAGTCCCACTTGCTCAGCTCCTCGCCCGTGAAGCCGTAGCCGTGGACGGAGCCGTCGTAGCGGCAGAGCTTGTCCCGCCGGCAGACGTCCTTCAGGACGGCGTTGTACTCGCCGACCCGCTTCTCGACCTGGGCGCGCCGCCCGGCGGCGGCCGCGTCCTGGGCCTCGGAGTCGTGGAGCATCGACGGGCAGATGCCCAGCTTCCAGATCGTCTTCGCGTAGCTGTTGGTCCGCCCCTGGGACCACAGGCGCATGAGGTCGGGCACGCTGGCCACGTAGAGCTGGGACTTGGGCAGGGCGGTGCGCAGCTCCTTGACGGAGGTCTCGAAGTCGGTGCGGAAGCGGTCCACCGGCGTCATGCCGGAGACGTCCTTGCGGCACGCGTCGTTGGCGCCGAGGAGCACGGTCACCAGCTGGGGCTTGTGCGCTATGGCCGACTGCATCTGCCCGGGGAGGTCGGCCATCCGGGCGCCGGTGCGCGCGTAGTTCCAGCTGCTGGTCTGCGGCGAGCTCAGCAGCCGCTGGGCGAGGCTGTCGACCTTGGTGCCGGTGGCCCAGGAGACCTCGGGGCAGTCGGCGAGGAGCGAGCAGGCGTCGTAGCCGCGGGTGATGGAGTCGCCGAGGGAGACCATCGACGCGGGGCGGGGGTTCCAGTCGGGGGTGGGGCTCGGGCGCACGGCGGCATCGGTGGAACCCTGCGTTCCGTCGTCACAGGCTGTGAGCAGGAGGGCCGCCGAAACCACCGTGACCGCCGCCACGGCGGCCCTCAGGGCCCCGCGCACCTTCCGTTCCGTGCCGTCGCGCATCGCAATTTCCCCTCCGGCCGGGTGATATCTGTTCGGGACCGACGGTACGTCACCGCGGGGGTGCCGCCGCACGGTAGCTTTTCCCCGGGGTGGCCGGGCCGGGGCCCGGCGCCTGCGCACTCCGGAACCGCCAAAAAAGACAACACGTCACATCCTGTCCCTTTTCAGGAGATTTGCCCACGATGGTGTTTACTATTGGTAACCTCGTGAGCTGGTGCGGGCGTGGCCCTTGGGGCAGAATGTCTGCTGCTGTCCCGGGCGGGACCGGCCCAGGTGCGAGGCCGCTGGGGAAGGCGACCCTCGAACCGCACTGGAGGTCCCGGTGACGACACGTGGAGTTCTCTACGTGCACTCCGCGCCGCGCGCGCTGTGCCCGCACGTCGAATGGGCCGTCGGAGGCGTGCTCGGTGTGCGCGTCACGCTCGACTGGATCCGACAACCCGCCTCGCCCGGCACCTGGCGTGCCGAATTCTCCTGGCAGGGCCGGCCCGGCACCGCCTCCAAGCTCGCCTCCGCGCTGCGCGGCTGGCACCTGCTGCGCTTCGAGGTGACCTCCGAGCCCTGCGCCACCGCCGAGGGCGAGCGCTACAGCTCCACCCCCGAGCTCGGCATCTTCCACGCCGTCACCGGCATCCACGGCGACATCCTCATCCCCGAGGACCGGCTGCGCGCCGCCCTCGCCCGCGCCGGCCGCGGCGAGAGCGATCTGGAGGCCGAGATCGCCAAGCTGCTCGGCAAGCCCTGGGACGACGAGCTGGAGCCCTTCCGCTACGCCGGGGAGGGCGCCCCGGTCCGCTGGCTCCACCAGGTCGTCTGACCCCACCGGCACGAAACGGCAGCGGCCCGCCCCCGGAAGTCGTCCGGGGGCGGGCCGCTGCCGTCGCGAGCGCGGGATCAGACCGAGCGGAGGGCGAGCACCACGTTGTGGCCGCCGAAGCCGAAGGAGTTGTTGATCGCCGCGATGGGGCCCTCGGGGAGCGGGCGGGGCTTGTCGCGGACGATGTCCGCGTCGATGTCCTCGTCCAGCTCCTCGATGTTCGTCGTCGGGGGCGCCATCCGGTGGTACACCGCCAGCACCGTCGCGACCGTCTCGATGCCGCCGGCACCGCCCAGCAGGTGACCGGTCATCGACTTGGTGGCGGAGACCGCCACGTGGTCGAGGTCGTCACCGAGGATCTGGCGCAGCGCCTTGATCTCGGCGGCGTCGCCCTGCGGGGTCGAGGTGGCGTGCGCGTTGAGGTGCACGACCTCCGACGGCTTGAGGTCGGTGGTGTCGAGCAGGTTCTGCAGCGCGGCGGCGATGCCCCGGCCGGTCGGCTCGGGCTGCGCGATGTGGTGGCTGTCCGCGGACAGGCCCTGGCCCAGGACCTCGCAGTAGATGCGGGCACCGCGCTTGGCGGCGTGCTCGGCCGACTCCAGGATCACCACGCCGGCGCCCTCGCCGAGCACGAAGCCGTCCCGGCCCTTGTCGTACGGGCGGGAGGCCTTCTGCGGCTCGTCGTTGTTCTTCGACATCGCCATCATGTTGGCGAACGCCACGATGGGCAGCGGGTGGATGGCCGCCTCGGTACCGCCGGCGACGACCACGTCGGCACGGCCGGTGCGGATCATCTCGACGGCGTAGCCGATCGCCTCGGCGCCGGACGCGCAGGCGCTGACGGGGGTGTGGACACCCGCCTGGGCACCCACCTCCAGGCCGACGTTCGCGGACGGGCCGTTGGGCATCAGCATCGGCACGGTGTGCGGGGAGACGCGGCGGACGCCCTTCTCCTTGAGCACGTCGTACTGGTCGAGCAGGGTCGTCACGCCGCCGATGCCGGAGGCGATGACCGTGCCCAGGCGCTCGGGGGCGATCGAGGCGTCCTCACCGGCCTTGGCGGTGAAGCCCGCGTCGGCCCACGCCTCCCGGGCCGCGATCAGCGCGAACTGCGCCGAGCGGTCGGTCTTGCGGGTGAGCGGGCGGGGCAGGACGTCCTCGGGATCGACGGCCGCGCGGGCCGCGATGCGGACCGGCAGGTCGGCGAAGCGCTCACCTTCCAGGGGCGTCACGCCGGAACGCCCGGCGAGCAGCCCTTCCCAGGTCGATGCGCTGTCGCCACCCAGCGGTGTGGTTGCGCCGATACCGGTGACGACCACGGTGCGATTGGTCGAGTTCACAGGGATTCTGTCTCCACGAGTAGAGGTGCTGGAACCGCCACCGCTGGGGTGGCGACAAACGCTGTGATCAGCTCTGGTGCTTGAGGATGTAGTCGGCAGCGTCGCCGACCGTCTTCAGACCCTTGACGTCCTCGTCCGGGATCTTGACGTCGAAGCGCTCTTCGGCGGCGACGACGACCTCGACCATGGACAGCGAGTCGACGTCGAGCTCGTCGGTGAAGGACTTGTCCAGCTGGACGTCCTCGACGGGGATACCGGCGATCTCGTTGACGATCTCGGCGAGACCCTCGAGGATCTCCTGCGCGGTGGCGGCCATAACGGCGCTCCTTCGTTCTGTGCGGTGGAACTGCGTGGTATGGAAATAGCTGGTGCGACGGGTCCCGCGCCGTACGGCCTCGGCCGGGCGGCGCGGATCTCGCCTAGGGGAGGGTAACGACCGTCGCGGCGTAGGCGAGACCCGCCCCGAACCCGATGACGAGCGCGGTGTCCCCGCTCTTCGCCGCCCCGGTGGCCAGGAGCCGCTCCATGGCCAGCGGAATGGAGGCCGCGGAGGTGTTGCCGGTGGTCTCCACGTCCCGGGCGACCGTGACGCTCTCCGGCAGTTTGAGGGTCTTCACCATCGAATCGATGATCCGCATGTTCGCCTGGTGCGGGATGAAGACGTCCAGGTCGTCGGGGCTGACCCCGGCGTCGTCCAGCGCCTGCTGGGCGATCTTGGCCATCTCGAAGACGGCCCAGCGGAAGACCGCCTGGCCCTCCTGGGTGATGGCCGGGAAGCGGATGTCCTCCAGCGCCTGCCGGGCCTCGGGGCCGTCGCCGCCGGGCACGGGCGTGGTGCGGTAGGACTCCCAGCTCACCGTCTGCTT
Organism: Streptomyces sp. NPDC046215; assembly: GCF_040646215.1. NCBI lineage: Bacteria > Bacillati > Actinomycetota > Actinomycetes > Kitasatosporales > Streptomycetaceae > Streptomyces > Streptomyces sp. NPDC046215. The sequence continues at coordinate 27,406 of NZ_JBEYZW010000077.1, forward strand.
GATCGTCGAGGACTTGTCGCCCTCGGAGCCCCAGACCGTCGGGCCGATCGCCGGCTCCTTGGAGGGGCCCACGACCACGGCACCGGCGCCGTCACCGAACAGGAAGGCCGTCGCGCGGTCCTCCAGATCGGTCAGGTCCGACAGCCGCTCCACCCCGATGACCAGGGCGTACTCGGCCGAACCCTCGACGACCAGGCCCTTGGCGAGCGTCAGGCCGTAGCCGAAGCCCGCGCAGCCGGCCGAGATGTCGAACGCGGCGGCCCGGTCGGTGCCGAGCTTGTACGCGATCTCGGTGGCGATGGCCGGGGTCTGCTGGAAGTGCGACACCGTCGAGACGACCACGGCGCCGATCTGCTCGGGCGTGATCCCGGCGTCGGCGATCGCCTTGCCGGCCGCCTCGACCGACATCGCGGACACCGTCTCCTCCGGGCCCGCCCAGTGCCGGGTCGCGATGCCCGACCGGGAGCGGATCCATTCGTCGGACGACTCGATGTGCTTGAGGATCTCCTCGTTCGGAACCACTCGTGTGGGGCGGTAGCCGCCCACGCCGAGGATGCGCGCGTAAGGGGCGCCCTTGCTGGGCCTGATCTTCGCGGTCATGCTCTCGGGGCTCCTTAGTCGGCCGGGGTCGCGGCTGCGTCGGTGGCGTACTCGGCGATCAGCGCACGCGCCGCGTCGAGGTCGTCCGGGGTCTTCAGCGCGAGCGTGCGCACACCGGGCAGCGCGCGCTTGGCGATGCCGACCAGAGTGCCACCCGGAGCGAGCTCGATCATCGCCGTGATGCCGTGCTCCTTGAACGTCTCCATGCACAGGTCCCAGCGGACCGGGTTGGCCACCTGGCCCACCAGCCGCCGCACGACCTCCTCACCGGTGGCGACGGTCGCGCCGTCCCGGTTGGAGACGTAGCGGGTGTGCGGGTCGGCCACGGGCAGCCCCGCGACGGCCGACTCCAGGGCCGTGACGGCCGGGGCCATGTGGTGCGTGTGGAAGGCGCCGGCCACCTTCAGCGGCACGACCCGGCGGGTGCCCTCCGGCTTGTCCTCGGCGAGCGCGGCCAGCTGCGCCGCGGTGCCCGCCGCCACGATCTGCCCCGCGCCGTTGACGTTGGCCGGGGTCAGGCCGAGCTTCTCCAGATGCGGCAGCACGTTCTCGGCGTCACCGCCGAGGAGTGCCGCCATGCCCGTCTCCGTGACGGCCGCGGCCTCGGCCATGGCCAGGCCGCGCTTGCGCACCAGCTCCAGTGCCGTCTCCTCCGACAGCACACCGGTCAGCGCCGCGGCGGCGAGCTCACCGACGCTGTGGCCCGCGGCCGCGCCGACGCGGGAAGTGAAGTCCTCCGCCGCCGGGAACAGCTGCCGGGCGGAGAGCAGCGCCGAGGCCACCAGCAGCGGCTGGGCCACCGCGGTGTCGCGGATCTCGTCCGCGTCGGCGTTCGTGCCGTAGTGGACCAGGTCCAGGTCGATGGCGGCCGACCACGCGCGGAGTCGGTCGGCGACACCGGGGAGGTCGAGCCAGGGGGTCAGGAAGCCGGGCGTCTGAGCGCCCTGGCCGGGAGCGACGAGTACGAGCACCCTCACACTCTCTCTCGTGGACGGCCCGGTCCACCCGTGGGGACAGGGACCAAGAACCGTCAGGGGAATTGTTGATGTTCGACAAAAGGTTAGAACTGAGTCTCCGCGTCTGCCAGACGGCCCAGGATGAGCGCGACTCGCAGCGTGAACGCCGAACGCACATCGGAGGGTGACCAACCGGTGACATCCGTCACACGTCGGAGGCGGTATCTCACGGTGTTCGGGTGGACGAACAGCATGCGGGCCGCGCCTTCCAGGCTACTTGCCTGTTCGAGGTAGACGCTCAGCGTCTCCAGGAGAGCCGAGCCCGCCTCTTCCAGCGGTCTGTAGATCTCCTCCACCAGCTGCTCACGCGCGGTGGCGTCCCCCGCCATGGCCCGCTCGGGCAGCAGATCGTCGGCGAGCACCGGCCGGGGCGCGTCCGGCCAGGCCGCGCACGCCTTCAGGCCGGCTGCCGCGGACTGCGCGGAACGCGTCGCCGCCAGCAGGTCCGGCACCACCGGGCCGGCCACCACCGGGCCGGCCGCGAACGGGCCGATCAGCGCCTTCGCGGCCTGCAGCGGATTGTCCGAGCCGCCCGCGATCACCACCAGCCGGTCCCCGAGGACACCGGTGAGCACCTGGAGCTTCGCATGGCGCGACGCCCGCCGGATCGCCTCCACCGTCAGCTCGCTGTCCCCGCTCGGGGCCGTGCCCAGCACCACCGCGACGTGCGAGGGGGAGTTCCAGCCCAGCGCGGCCGCCCGGGACAGCGCCCCCTCGTCGGCCTCCCCGGACAGCACCGCGTTGACCACCAGCGACTCCAGCCGGGCGTCCCACGCGCCGCGCGCCTCCGCCGCCTGCGCGTACACCTGCGCGGTGGCGAAGGCGATCTCCCGCGCGTAGACGAGCAGCGCCTCGCGCAGCACCGACTCGTCACCCGGCGCCGCCACGTCGTCGATCGCCGACTCCATCACCTCGATGGTCGTCCGGACCATCTCGACCGTCTGGCGCAAAGTGATCGCCCGCGTCAGCTCGCGCGGGGCCGTGCCGAAGACGTCGGTGCTGATGGCCTGCGGAGTCTCCGGATGCCGGAACCACTCCGTGAAGGCCGCGATGCCGGCCTGGGCGACCAGGCCGATCCACGAGCGGTTCTCCGGGGGCATCGCCCGGTACCAGGGAAGCTGGGCATCCATCCGGGCGATGGCGGCGGCGGCCAGGGTGCCGGCCGACTTCTCCAGGCGGCGAAGGGTGGCGCTGTGCGGATGCGGGGTGTTAGCGGCGGGTTCAGGCACGGGGACAAGCCTGCCTTATCCGGGTCCGGCCCGGGGTCGCCGGGCTAACGTAGCCCGATGACGCATGTGCGACGCGCCGTACAACGAGCCCCGGAGCGCTTCCGGGGCGGGGACCCGGACGCCGGGATCGCCACCTGGCACGCGTTCTCCTTCTCCGGCTTCTACGACCCCGACAACGTCCGGTTCGGGCCCCTCGCGGCCTGCAACGAGGAGCACCTGGCGCCCGGCGCGGGCTTCGCCGAGCACCCGCACCGCGACGTCGAGATCGTCACCTGGGTGGTCGAGGGCGAGCTCACCCACGAGGACTCCACCGGCCGACGCACCGTGGTGCGCCCCGGCGACCTCCAGCGGCTCAGCGCGGGCGCGGGGGTGCTGCACACGGAGCGCAACGACGGCGGCGCGCCGCTGCGGTTCGTGCAGATGTGGCTCACCCCCACGGACTGCGGCGGGGACCCCTCGTACGAGGTGGTGCGGGGCATCGCCGACGGCACGCCCTACGCGCTCTCCCGGGCGGACGCCGTGCTGCACGTGCGCCGGCTGCGCGCCGGGGAGCGGACGGCGCTGCCGGACGCCCCGTGGCTGTACGTCCACGTGGTGCGCGGCACCGTCCGGCTGGCCGGGGACGCCCTGGAGCCGGGGGACGCGGCGCGGATCCTGGACGCGGAGTCCCTGGAGGCGGAGCCCGCCGGGGGTGACGCGGAACTGCTGGTGTGGGAGATGCGGGCGGGAGGCCTGTGAGGCCGGTTTGACGGGACTTCGGCCGGGGGTTCGTTGTTGCCGGGTTGCCGCCCGCTTGAGCACACCGCCGCGCAGCGGTGGTGCACCCCGACGAACGACCGTTACCGGCGGGCCAGCTCCGAAAGGACCGCGTCCGTCAGCGGCGGCCACGCCTCGACCGCCCACGGGCCGAACGGCCGGTCCGTCAGCGACACGCACGCCGCGCCGGCGTCCGGGTCCACCCACAGGAACGTGCCCGACTGCCCGAAGTGGCCGAACGTGCGCGGCGACGAGGCGGCGCCCGTCCAGTGCGGGGACTTCCCGTCGCGGATCTCGAAGCCCAGGCCCCAGTCGTTGGGCCGCTGGTGCCCGTACCCGGGCAGCACACCCGTCAGCCCGGGGAACGCCACCCGCGTCGCCTCCTCCAGCGTCGAGCGCGCCAGCAGCCGCGGGGCTTGCAGCTCCGCCGCGAAGCGGACCAGGTCGGCCACCGTCGAGACGCCGTCCTTCGCCGGGGAGCCGGGGAGGTCCGTCGACGCCATGCCGAGCGGCTCCAGCACCGCCTGCCGCAGGTACTCGGCGAACGGGATGTCCGTCGCCCCGGCGATGTGCTCGCCGAGTGCCTCGAAGCCCGCGTTGGAGTACAGCCGGCGCGTGCCCGGCTCGGCCGTCACCCGGTGCTCGTCGAAGGCCAGCCCCGAGGTGTGCGCCAGCAGGTGGCGGACGGTGGAGCCCGCCGGGCCGGCCGGCTCGTCCAGCTCGATCGCGCCCTCCTCGACCGCGAGCAGCGCGGCGTAGGCGGCGAGCGGCTTGGTGACGGACGCCAGCGGGAAGCGGTGCCCGGCCGGTCCGTGGGCCCCCGCCAGGGTGCCGTCGGCGCGCACGACGGCCGCCGCGGCGGTCTCCACGGGCCAGTTCTCGATCATCCGCAGGCTGTTCATGGGTCCGAGCGTAGGCCTTGCCGGCCTGGTCTCTGACTGCGGGTCCGTCGCGCCGCCTGCGGCGGGGAGCGCCCTGCGGGCGCGTCCTCAAGCGCCGGACGGGCTGAAATCAGCCCGTCCGGCGCTTGAGGACAAGGCACAGCAGCCCGCCCGGCGCCCC
>NZ_JBEYZW010000078.1:0-31735 GCF_040646215.1 Streptomyces sp. NPDC046215
GATCTGCCCATGGTACTCCACTCAATCCCCGGACGGGCTGGTTTTCCAGCCCGTCCGGGGGCACCTCCTGGGGGCACCCCCAGCGGTAGCTGGGGGAGGTAGCCGGGGGAATTTGAGGACAGCGCGCAGCGCGCTTCCGGGGTCCGCGACCCCCGCGTGACCAGCACGTGACGGGTGGGTTTCGTCCGGCGTCAGAGCGAAGCGGAGGGGCGGCGCCCGTGCGGGAGCGCCGCCCCTCTATAACTCCCCCACCGGGAGTTGTTGCCGCCCGCATCGGCTCGGGCGGCAACTCGCATACTCAGCGGCCGCTTTTTCGCTCGCCACCCCCCACGGGAACGAGCGGGAGCGGCCCTGAGTGCGTGAATAGCATTTCGCTTCTGCGATGTTCGCCGCGAGTCCTTTCAACTGTGGCCAAAAGGGCGTGGTAACAGCTCGTATCGGTGTGCATACTCAGTGAGCGGGGGGTGGTTGCGGATGTCTCATGTGGGGGTTTGGTGCTGCGCGTCCATTTCACTGGACTCGATCTGGCCCGGCTGCGCCTGGCCGGAGAGCCGGACGCACTCTGGGAAACCGTATTGAGCCTGCACCGACTTCGGGACAAACAAGGCGAGTCGATCTTCGGTGATTGGCGGTCGGAAACCCGGGCTCGGTTGAATGGTGAAACGCGGCTTCTCGCGCCGCTGGTTCCTTCCCGTGGTTATTTTCCGGACTTTCTGACGCCGCCCGAAGGGGTACTCGGGCTCGACGCGGGCGTCCAGGCGCTGCGGGAGACCCCCGCCGAGCGGGTGCACCAGGAGCTGGGCCGGCTCTCCACCGCCCGGACGCTCCCCGCTTGGATACGATCCATGGCCGAGGGCGACACCCGGGCCGTGGACAAGCTGACCGGGGCGCTGCTGGCCTACCACGAGGCGGCCATCACCCCCTACTGGTCCTCCATACAGGCGCAGATAGAGGCGGACCGCGCGGTGCGCGGCCGGGCGCTGCTGGACGGCGGCGCCGACGCCCTCCTCTCCTCGCTGCCGCCGATGATGCGCTGGCGGGCACCGGTGCTGGAGGCCGACTACCCCGTGGACCGCGACGTCCACCTCAACGGGCGCGGGCTGCTGCTCGTCCCCTCCTTCTTCTGCCGGCGGACGCCCGTCACCTACCAGAACCCCGACCTGACGCCGGTGCTCGTCTACCCGGCCCGTCACATGTCGGAGTCGGCGCCCGCGGCCGTCACCGCGCCGCGCTCGCTGGGCAAGCTGGTCGGCCACACCCGCTCGGCCGTCCTCGGCTCCATCGGCGGCGGCTGCACGACCAGCGAACTCGCCCGGCGGGTGGGGGTGTCCGCGGCGTCGGCGAGCCAGCACGCGGGGGTGCTGCGGGAGGCCGGGCTGGTGCTCACCCTGCGCAACGGCAGCGCCGTGATGCACACCCTGACCCCGCTCGGCGCGGCCCTGCTGCGCGGTGGCCACCGGGGTCCGCTGGGGCGGCGGACTCAGTCGTCGGTGCCGGAGCGTTCCACTCCGGCGACGATGTGACGGTTGCTCCGCGAGGGGCCTTGCCGGGTGGTTCGCCGAACGTTCCGCCGGGTGTGTCGGCTGCGGGTGCGTTGTGGCTGGTCGCGCAGTTCCCCGCGCCCCTGGGGTGTGGCTGAGCCGCGGCTTTTGTCGTACCCGTGCCGTTTCCCGCGCCCCTTGTCGTGGCTGAGGCCGTTCAGTCGTCGATGCCCGAGCGTTCCACGCCCGCCACGATGTAGCGCTGGAGGACCAGGAAGACCACCAGCAGGGGGACGATCGACACCGCCGCCGCCACGAAGAGGCCGTGGAGGTTGACGTTCTGTGCGGTAGTGAACGTCGACAGGGCCACCTGGACCGTCCACGCGTCGCGGTCCTGGCCGATGACCAGCGGCCACAGGAACGCGTTCCAGGCGCCGATGAAGACGATCGTGCCGACCGCCGCGAAGACCGGCAGGGAGTTGGGGACGACCACGCGCCAGTACGTCCGCCAGTAGCCGAGCCCGTCGACCTGGGCCGCGTCCTCCAGCTCGCGGGGGAAGCCCAGGAAGTACTGGCGGAAGACGAAGCACGCGAAGGCGCTGAACAGCGTCGGGACGATCAGTCCGCGCAGCGTGGAGACCCAGCCGAGCGAGGAGACGAGGACGAACGACGGCACGAACGTCACCGTGGCCGGGACCATCAGGGTGCCCAGGATCGCGTAGAACACGGCGTCGGCGTGCCGGTAGGGGATCCGGGCCAGCCCGTAGCCGGCCAGCGAGGCCAGCACGAGCGTGCCGGCGGTCGTGGTCACCGCGATGACCGAGGAGTTCAGCAGCGCGTGCGCCAAGGGCACGTTCGGGTCGTCGAAGACCTCGCGGACGTTCGACCAGTGCACCTCGGAGGGGAAGAACGTCCAGTCGGGCGCGGTGATGTCCTCCTCGGAGGCCAGGCCGTTGCGCACGAGCAGGTAGAACGGGATCAGGAACAGCGCGGCCAGCACCGTCAGCAGCACCAGCCGCAGGGCGCGTCCCGCGCGGACGAGCGCGTCGGTCATCTACACCGCCTTCTCTCCCCGGCCACCGAGGCCGGACCACCGGGCCTGCACCACCGTCACCACCGCGATGACCAGCGCCAGGACGACCGCGCCGGCGCTGCCCAGGCCGAGGTTCTGCCCCTGCCCGAGAGCGGTGTAGTACAGGTAGACCAGGGGCGGCCGGGCGTAGGGCGGGTACCCGCGGGCGTCCGACAGGAGGTTGTAGAACTCGTCGAACGCCTGGAACGCGCCGATGACGAGCAGCAGCACCACGGCGACCGAGGTGGCGCGCAGCGCGGGGAAGGTGATGTGCCGGAAGGTCTGCCACCCCGGGCGGGCCCCGTCGACGGCCGCGGCCTCGTACAGCTGCGGGGGGACCCGCTGGAGCCCGGCCAGGAAGAGGACCATGTAGAAGCCCGTCTGCAGCCAGAGCCGCACGGTGACGACGACCAGCCAGTACCAGGGCGGGTCGGTCGTCGAGAGCCAGGCGATCTGCTCGGCGCCGAACCAGCCCAGGACGGTGTTGGCCAGCCCGAACCGCACCCCGTTGAAGATCGACAATTTCCAGACCAGCGCGGCGACGACGTAGGAGCACGCGGTCGGCAGGAAGAAGACCGACCGGAAGAACGCCTGGAAGGAGCGCAGCCGGTTCACCGCCAGCGCCAGCCCCAGGGCCAGGGCGTACGTGGCCGGGACGATGAAGGCGGTGAAGACCGCGAAGGTCGCCAGCGCCGACCGGAACGCCGGGTCGCCCAGGACGGTGCCGTAGTTGTCCAGGCCCGTGAAGTCGGTGGGGGAGACGGTGTTGTGGGCGTCGAAGAAGCTGAGGTAGACGCTCCACGCCAGCGGTACATAGGTGAAGAGGGCCAGGCCGAGCGCGAACGGGCCCACGAAGACCCAGAACCAGAGGGTTCGGTTCCGCTGACGTGCGGTGCGCAGGGCGGGCATTCAGGACTTCTTCCGCACGCGCCGCAACTCGGCCTCCGTCTTGCGGATCGCCGCCTTCAGCTCGGTCTCCGGGTTCGCCCCGTCCTTGATGACGCGGCTGAGGGCGTCCTGGTAGGCGGTCCGGCTCGCGACCGTCCACAGCAGGGGCTGCGCGTAGCCGTGCTCGGTGGTGAAGCGCACCACCTCGGCCGCGGCACCCTCCTTGAGCCGGCCGGCCTTCGCGGCGAGGGAGACGCGGGCCGGGATGTGGAAGCCGTAGGACAGCGCGAAGTCCTCCTGGTGGTCGGTGCGCTCCACCCACAGCCACTTCACGTACGCCTTCGCGGCGTCCTTGTGCCGGCTGCGGGCGCTGACCGCGGACCCGTACGCGCCCACCGGGACGGCCGGCCTGCCGGACGGGCCGTCCGCGGGGAACGGCAGGACCCCGAAGTCGTCGCGCAGCGCCTTGCGCACCTGGGGCAGCGCCCACAGCCCGGACCACTGCATCGCGGTCAGGCCCTGGATGAGCGCGGAGGGGTCGGACCAGTCGGCGGGCGCGCCCAGCAGCAGCGACTTCTCGCTGTACAGGCGGCGGATCTTGCCGAGGGCGCGGGCGGCGGCCGGGTCGTCGAAGCCCACCTTCCCGTCGTCGGTGATCAGGCTGAGGCCCGCCGCGTACAGCGGGGTGCCGCCCAGGACGCCCGCGCCGCCGTCGTTGCCCAGGAAGAGGCCCTTGGTGCGGTCGTCGGTGAGCTCGCGCGCGGCGTCGATCAGCTCGTCCAGGGTGCGCGGCGGGCGCACCCCCGCCTTCTCCAGCAGGCTCTTGCGGTAGTAGAGGAACTGGGTGTCGACGGCCTGGGGGACGGCCCAGACGCGGCCGTCGTAGGTCTTGGGCGCGAGGGCGGCCGGGTGGAAGTCGTCCTTGACGTCCTTGACGAGGTCGGTGAGGTCGAGAACCTGCCCGCCCTGGATCTGGTCCAGGGTCGGGCCGTTGACCTCGAAGACGTCGGGCCCGGAGCCGGACAGCAGGGCCGCCGCGGTCTGCTCGTCGTAGGCGCCGGGCCGCCATTGGACGCGCACGTCGGCTTGTTCGTACGCCTTCGCGTACCGGCGGACGGCCTGTTCGGTGCCCGCCTCGCCGTACTGGTGGTACCACTGTGACAGGCGGGGTTGCGAACCCCCGCCTTCCCGGCCGGTGTTGGACCCGCAGGCCGCCGCGAGGCCGCCCGTGAGTGCGAGAGCGCCACCGGTGGTCAGGAGTCCTCTGCGGCTGATCGGCATGTCGCTCGCCCCCTCGCTGCGCGCCCGCCGGACGGCCTGCTGCCGTCGCGCGGACGCACGGGTCAACGATCAACGATGACAGGGGATTACGACAGGGGGCTCACCGCCGTGTGTCGGCCATTTTGCGGCCGCCCGGGCACGGGCCGAGGCGGAAGCGGAGCCGGCAGATCACCGCGTCGGTGTCCCGGCGCACGGCGTGCGCGACGACCGCTCCCCGCTGGTTCTGCAGCAGCCGCTGCCACACGTGCGCGGGCTCGACCTCCGGGATCAGCACCGTGACCCGGTTGTCGGGGTGCCGCTCGGACAGCTCGCGGACGTAGGAGACGATCGGGCGGCCGAGCGAGGAGCGCGCCGGGGCGGGCAGTTCCACCAGGCCGACGCCCGGGTTCCACAGCTCCCAGTCGCGGCGCAGGGACTCCGCCGCCCGCCGGCCTTCCGCGTCGGGCGGGGAGACGGTCACCGCCACCACCTCGTCGCCCAGCGACACGGCCGCGGTCAGCGCCTCGCTGGTCAGCCGGGACAGCGACGACACCGGCACCACGACCACGGAGTGGCAGCGGCGCGGCGCCTGCGGCGCCCGGCCCAGCCCCAGCCGCTCCCCGATCCGCCCGTACGCCCGGTGGACGGCCTCGAAGGCGAGCACCAGGACCGGCAGGGCCACCACGATCAGCCAGGCGCCCTCGGTGAACTTCGTCGCCGTCACCACGACGGCCGACACGCCGGTGAGCACCGCGCCGAAGCCGTTCAGGAACGCCCTGCCCGCCCAGCCGGCGGACCGCTCCCGCCGCCAGTGGCGGACCATGCCCACCTGGCAGATGGTGAAGCCGACGAACACGCCGATCGCGAACAGCGGCACCAGGGTGTTCACGTCACCGCCGGAGAAGACCAGCAGCAGCGCCGAGACGGCGGCGAGCGCGAGGACGCCGTGGCGGTGGACCTGGCGGTCGGCCTTCAGGCCGAAGACGTGCGGCAGGTAGTTGTCCCGGGCCAGCAGGCCCATCAGGACCGGCAGCCCGCCGAAGGAGGTGTTGGCGGCCAGCGCCAGCAGCACGACGGTGGCGAACTGCACCACGTAGAACGCCGCGTTGTGCCCGAGGGACGCGTCCGCGAGCTGGGCCAGCACCGTGACCCCCTCGACCGGCTGGAGGTGGAAGCGGCCGATGAGCACCGACAGGCCGATGAGCATGACGCCGAGCAGCGCCCCGAGGGCGACCTCCGTGCGCTGGGCGCGCCGGGCGGCCGGGGCCCGGAAGGACGGCACCGCGTTGGCGACGGCCTCGACGCCCGTCAGGGCGGAGCAGCCCGCGGCGAACGCCTTCAGCAACAACAGCGCGCCCACGGTGGTGGCGTTGTCGCCGAGCACGGACGCGTGCCCGGCGGCCGCCTCGGTGCTCGCGGGCGCGTCCCGCAGCAGCCCGGCGACGATCAGGGTGAGGATCGAGCCGACGAAGACGGCCGTCGGCACGAGGAACGCCTTCGCCGAGTCCACGACGCCCCGCAGGTTCACGGCCGTGACCAGGACCAGGACGCCCAGGCACAGCCACAGCCGGTTGTCGTGGAGGGAGGGGAACGCGGAGGTGAGGGCCGCGACGCCGGCGGTCACCGAGACCGCCACGTTCAGCACGTAGTCCAGCACCAGCGACGCGGCCGTGAAGAGGCTGGTGCGCCGGCCCAGGTGCCGCTTGGCGACGGCGTAGGAGCCGCCGCCGTCCGGGAAGGCCGCGATGACCTGCCGGTAGGAGGCGACGAGCACGGCCAGCAGGGCGGCGATGGCGAGGGTCACCGGCAGGGTGAAGCCCAGGCCGTGCGCCCCCGCCGCCGCCAGCACGAGGACGACGGCCTCGGGCCCGTACGCCACCGAGGCCATCGCGTCCAGCGACAGGGCGGCCAGGCCCTGGGTGGCGGTGAGCCGGTGGCGGTCGTCGGCGGGCCCGGTGCCGGTATCGGGCGGCTCCTCGCCGGTCCCGGCGGGCCGGTCGTCCGTCTTGGCCAGCATGGACATCTTTTGTCGTACCTCCGTGACGTGGGACGGCCAGCGTGCGCCCGCGAGCGCGGGGCGGCTCCCGCCCTTGGCGGCCTCTTGGCGCGTTCCGGTGGTTTCTTCACGGTTTCTTGACGCGCGCCGGGACGGGGGTGTCAGCGCGGCGTACGGATTCGCCCCGGCCGCGTCAGCACCCCGTCAAACCTGACGCAGCGTCGGACGGCGGGTTCTAACGTCACGGCCATGGGACGGCGACAGCCCTCGCGGGTACACAGTGGTCAGCGCCTGAGACACCGGCCGAAGACGCACCCGCCGGGCGGCGCGGTGCTCGCCCACGACCGCAACCGGCGGCGCGACGCACGGGCCGCGTGGTGCTTCGGCTCCGCGCTGGCGGGTCTGCTCGCCCTCGTCGACCTCGGCCGCGGCGGCCTCGACTGGGCCCGCGGCGGGTGCTGGGCCGGGCTCGGGGCCCTGCTCGTGGCTGTCCTGCTGCCCCGGCGGATCACCGCGGGCGACGGCTGGCTGGCCACCCGCGGCCTGTGGCGCGAGCGGCGGGTACGGACCGGGCTGCTCACCCGGGTGCACCGCTCGGACGGCATCGCACCCCGCCTCGTGCTGTGCGACGTGGGCGGCGGCAGGGTCGAGATCGACCCCGAGGTGCTCGTCGCCAACCCCCTGCTCTGGCACCAGCTCGACACCGGGGCCCGCCGCTCGCGGGAGAGCGGGCTGCTGCGCGAGGGCGCGGCCCACCTGGCCGCCCTCGCCGAGCGCGTCGACGGCGAGGGCGCGCGGCGCCTCCTGGAGTCGGCCGGGCTGCGGTAGGTCCGGGACGCCGAAGCCGCCACGCGCAGGGCGCCGGTGTCCCCGGCCTACCGCCAGTCGTACGTCACGCCCGTCAGGCGCTCCGATACCGCCCACAGGCCCGCGCTCGCCCGGTCGTCCAGGGTCCACCGGGCGCGCAGCGAGCGCGTGGGGGCGCCGCGCCACAGCTGGACGCGCGGCCCGATGAAATCGTCCTGCCGCACCCCCGGGGCGGTGGCCGCGTAAAGGCTGGGCAGGGCGCCGGCCTCGGCGCTCTGCGCGACCGCCCGGTTGAGGAGCTCCGCCGCCCGCTCCGCCCAGGCCCGCTCCTCCATGCGCGCCCCGGCGCTCTGCAGGTTCGTCGCGGCGTAGCCCGGGTGCGCGGCGGCCGCCACCACGTGCGAGCCCTCGGCGGTCAGCCGCCGGGCCAGCTCGTGGACGAAGAGGAGATTGGCGCTCTTGGACCGGCCGTAGGCACTCCAGCGGCGGTAGCGGTGCTCCATGTGGAGATCGCGGGGGTCGACCGTGCCGAGGAAGTGCAGGCCGCTGGAGAGGACGACGACCCTGGCCCCGTGCCCGGTCTCCTTCAAGAGGGGCAGTAGCAGCCCGGTGAGCGCGAAGTGGCCGAGGTGGTTCGTACCGAACTGCATCTCGAACCCGTCGACGGTCTTGCGCTCCGGCAGCGCCATCACCCCGGCGTTGTTGACGAGCAGATCCAGCCGCTCGCTCTTGAAGGCCGCCGCGAACGCCCGGACGGATGCCAGATCCGCCAGGTCCAGCGGCGCGAACTCCACGTCCGCCCCCGGCGCCTGGGCCCGCAACCGCTCCTCGGCGGCCCTGCCGCGCTTGTCGTCGCGGCAGGCCAGCACCACCCTCGCCCCCCGCCGGGCCAGCTCCCGGGCGGTGACGTAGCCGATGCCGCTGTTGGCGCCCGTCACCACGGCGGTGCGGCCGCTCTGGTCGGGGATGTCGCTCGCACTCCAGCCGTTCACGTCCGCCGCTCCTCCACGTGAGTAGCCCCAGGGGGTCCCAGCGTAGGCCTGTCCGGCGGAGCACGGGGGCACGTCTCCGCTGCGCGGCGGTGTCCTCAATCGCCGGACGGGCTTTTCAGCCCGTCTGGGGGCACCTCCTGGGGGCACCCCCAGCGGTAGCTGGGGGAGGTAGCTGGGGGAGATTGAGGACGCGCCCGCAGGGCGCCCGCCGCCGCAGGCGGCAACTACGGACGCGCTGTAGGCGGCAACGCGGCAACGACGGCCCGCAGCCGAAGACCCGCCGCACAGGCCCCGAGCGAGACCGCGGCACGCGCGCTGTCAACCGAACCGACGACCTCACCGGCCGCCGCCGCAGGCCATTGGTACGGTCGCGGCCATGATCACAGCGCACCGACCGCCAAGAGCCCCCGTCACCGCCGACGACGTCGAGCACGCCGTCCACTTGGCGGTCACCGCCCTGGGCACCGCACCGGACGACCGCTGGGCCGCGCCGGCCGGCACCCTGGAGTGGGACTGCTGGGAGACGGTCGAGCACCTCACCGACGACCTCTTCGCCTACGCGGCCCAACTGGGCCCCCGCATACCCCCGCTGGACCGTTACGTGCCGTGGCGGTTCGCGCCCCTGCGGCCGGGCGGGCCCCGCAACGCCGTCTTCGCCGACCGGGAGGCGGGCCCGGCCGGGCTGCTGCGCACGCTGGAGGCGGGCGGCGGTCTGCTGGCGGCCGTGGCGCGCACCCGGGGGCCGGAGGTCCGGGCGTTCCACAGCTGGGGCGTGACCGACCCGGAGGGCCTCGCCGCCATGGGCACCGCGGAGACCCTCGTCCACCTGCACGACCTCGCCGGGGGCCTCGGCTTCGCCTGGGAGCCGCCCGCCGGCCTCTGCGACCGCGTGCGGGCCCGCCTCTTCCCCGACGCGCCCGCCGGCACCGACCCCTGGCGGACCCTGCTCTGGGCCACCGGCCGGGCCGGGCTGCCGGGCCTGGCCCGCCGGGACTCCTGGCGCTGGCACAGCGCACCCCTGCCCACCGCGCGCGACTGAACCCGCCCGGAGGCACGCGGCCTTGAGGCGCCGTCGTCCGGTGTGGGGCCGGTCGCCCCGGGAAAGGATCCGGATGCCGGCGGTCCGGGGGTGAACGGACGGGCCTCTCCGGGAAACGAGTTGAGGATGCCCCGTACGATCGCCACGGTGACACCCGACATATCCCTGACAACGCTGCTCATGCTCTGCGCCGCCGCCGCGGCCGCCGGCTGGATCGACGCCGTGGTGGGCGGGGGCGGCCTGCTCCAGCTCCCCGCGCTGATGGTCGGGCTGCCGCACGTCCCGCCCGCCCACGTCCTCGGCACCAACAAGGCCGTCGCCATCTGCGGGACGGCCGCCGCCGCCGTCGCCTTCACCCGAAGATCCCCGCTGAACCTGCGCATGGGCCTGCGCATCGGCCTGGCCGCGCTCGGCGGCTCCCTGGCGGGGGCCTTCTTCGCGTCCGGGATCAACAGCGCCGTGCTGCGCCCCCTGATCATGGGCATCCTGCTCGCCGTCCTCGTCTTCGTCCTCCTGCGGCCCACGTTCGGCGTGACCAAGGCCGTCGGCGCCCCGGTGACCCGCCGCCGGGTGCTGACCGCGATCCTCGTGGCGGGTCTGGGCATCGGCTTCTACGACGGGCTCATAGGCCCCGGCACCGGCACCTTCCTGGTGCTCGCGCTCGCCGGGATCCTCCACATGGACCTGGTGACGGCCTCCGGAACGTCCAAGATCATCAACGTGTGCACCAACATCGGGGCGCTGGTGACGTTCGCCTGGCAGGGCTCGGTGCTGTGGCAGGTGGCCGCGCCCATGGCCCTCTTCAACCTCGCGGGCGGCGCGGTGGGCGCCCGGATGGCGCTGAAGCGGGGGAGCGGCTTCGTCCGGGGGGTGCTGGTCGTGGTGGTGGTCTCCCTGCTCGGCAAGCTCGGCTACGACCAGTGGATCGGGTGAGACGGCACGCGCGGCCCGGGAGTCCCCCGGACGGGCGGAGGAGCGACGGGGCCGTCCGGGCGGCGTTCGCCGGTCATTCGTACGCTGTTCTCCTCGCCGGGGCGTGAACGTCCGACTGCAGGGAAAGCAGTCCGGAGCCGACTCGATCTTGGCGGACGCGGTCGGCCCGTCGATCGCCTTTCTGACGTGGTGGGGGTTCTCTCGTGCGTTTCTCCCGGTGGCACCGGGCCCCGTGGGCGCGGGCCGCGCTCGCGGGCCTCTATGTCGTCGCCCTCGCCGCCGCCGTGCCCCAGGGCGCCGGCGGGCACGGACGCGACGGCAGCTGGACCGGGGCGGAGGCCCGGCGCTTCTGGGGGCCCACGCCGATGTCCGCCTCCGCGTCCGCCGCCGGCGACGGGGGCGCGGCACGGGACGCCCCCGCCGCCCAGCGGATCACCGGCAGCGCACAGCACTTCGACGGGGTGCCGTCGGTCGGCGTGCTGTTCTCCGCCGACGAGGACATGAAGGAGCACCACTGCACCGCGAGCGTGGTGCACAGCCCCAAGGGCAATCTGATCGCCACCGCCGGGCACTGCTCGATCGGTGAGGGGGCGGCGTTCGTCCCCGACTACCGGGAGGGCGCCGCGAAGCAGCCGTACGGGGTGTGGGCGGTGGAGCGCGTCTTCACCGACCCGCGCCGGGCCGACAGCGGCGAGGGGTCGGACCTCGACGTCGCCTTCGCCACGGTGAAGCCGGACGGCCGCGGGCGGCAGATCGAGCGCGTCACGGGAGCCAACCGGCTGGTCCGGCCGCCCGGGTACGACAACCGGGTGACGGTCATCGGCTACCCGAACTCCACCGACGACCCGGCCGACCGGGCCATCCGCTGCACGGCCCTGACCAGCCGGCTGGAGGGCTACCGGCAGCTGCGCATGACCTGCGACGGGTTCCTCTCGGGCACGTCGGGCAGCCCGTGGCTCACCCACTTCGACGAGAAGACGAAGACGGGCGACCTGATCGGCGTCCTCGGCGGCCTGAACGGCGGCGGCCCCGACGGTGACGAGGGCGCGCGCATCTCGTACAGCCCGGTCAACGGCGACGAGGTCTTCCAGCTGTACCTGGACGCGATCAACGGCCGCGAGCCGCGCAGGCCCTGACGGGCCGGGCTCACTCGTCGTGGCCGTCGGGCGTGTGGCCGACCGAGCCGCCCGGCGGCTGCGACTGCGCGGAGCCGCCGACGTCGCGGTTGCTGATGTCGATGGCGCCTCCGCCGCCGTCGTGGTCGCTGCCCGCCGTGCCCTTGCTGTTGACGAGCGAGTTGCCCGCCCGGTCGAGCTCCAGCCAGGAGTCGGCGTGGGAGTTGTCGATGACCACGAGCCCGAAGCGGGGGCCGCTGACGGGCTGCCGCGCCTCCGTCTCCTCGTCCGCGTCGGCGAAGCGGCCCGGGTGGCCGGTGTGCCCCGGGAGGATGTCGAGACCGACCGTGGCGGCGCGGGCCGCGCCGCCCCCGAACAGCACGCTCGCCAGCACCGCGGCGGTGGTGCCCGCCGTGGAGAGGGG
Source organism: Streptomyces sp. NPDC046215 (assembly GCF_040646215.1). NCBI lineage: Bacteria > Bacillati > Actinomycetota > Actinomycetes > Kitasatosporales > Streptomycetaceae > Streptomyces > Streptomyces sp. NPDC046215. The sequence continues at coordinate 12,008 of NZ_JBEYZW010000078.1, forward strand.
CCCCCGCATCATGCCGAGACCGGCTGCGGCTTCGGGTGGAACCGGCTGATGTTCTTCTGCAGCAGCTCCGTGGAGCTGCGGACCCCGACGCTCTCCCCGGCGCCGGCCGGCCCGGCCTCCGGCAGCCGCCCGTCCGCCGATTTCAGGGCGCTCAGCGCCCCGTCGATCGCACTGTGCGCCGCGAAAAGGCACGGCGTGCTGTAGATCGCGACGTCCACACCCAATTCCGTGAGTTCGGAGAGGGAAAGGCTGGGGGATTTCCCGCCCGCGATCTGGTTGAACAGCAGGGGTTTGTCGCCGATGACCGAACGGATCTTGCGGATCCATTCCACGCTCCGTACCCCGTCGACCAGGACGACATCGGCGCCGGTCTCCGCGAGGGCGGCCGCGCGGCGTACGATCTCGGCTTCTTCCGTGGCGTCCGTGCGGGCGACGACGAGAAGCTCCTCCCGGCTCTCCAGTACCAGTTCGAGTTTGGCGAGGTATTCCTCCAGCGGCAGGATCAGCTTGCCGTCCGCGTGCCCGCACCGGCGGGGCCGCTTCTGGTCCTCCAGGATGACCCCGGAGGCACCGGCCCGTTCGAGCCGCCGCACCACGTGGCAGGCGACCTCGGGGTCGACGTAGCCGTCGTCGATGTCCACCAGCAGGTGGTGGCCGGGGAAGGCGGGGCGCAGCCGCTCCACGAAGGCCACCATGTCCGGCCAGGCGATGAAGCCGATGTCGGGCAGCCCGTAATAGGACGCGGCGAATCCGAACCCGGATACGAAGAATCCGTTGTAGTGCCGGGCCGCGATCGAGGCCGAGTACATGTCGTAGATGCCGATGAGGGGCGTGGTCCGAGGGGTGGCGATTTCTTCGCGCAGGGCAGTGCCGTAGTGCATCTGGTCTCCTTGGCGTCCGGAACTCGTATGCGTCACGACCGTCGCTCGGCGCATCGGCGGGCGGGCGGCACCGCGCCCGCCGGGAGAAGGCGGCCGATGCGTCGGGGCATACGTTTTCAGAACCCCAAGAGTCTGTAAACGGCTCTCCTGGGCACGTCCCTGACAAGGAATGATTCGACGGTATATTAATCAGCCCGGACGGGCTTTTGTATTCAATAAGGTCAGGGGCGCCAAAACGGTTCGGCAGCCGGGCGGATTCCGCCGCGCCGCGGCCGTGGACCCGGCCCCCGGCCGCAGCGGGACGTACACGATGCGTGCGGGGCGCGGGAGAAGGATGCCGTAGCCCGCGCTCTTGAGGACGCCGTAGCGGCCGTAGTACTCGCCGCCGGGTGCCGCCGCCGCGGGACTTACCGGGACCTGTCCGCCTCCGTCAGGGCCTGCTGGACGCCCGGCTCGCGCGGTCCCAGGAAGCGCGGCCCCGGCCGGACGAGCGCGTCCAGTGCCGCCTTGCCCGAGGCGAAGACCTCACGTGCCCCGCCCGCGTACCAGGTGACGTCGTGCACTGCGTCCACCCCCACACCGTGCGCGTCTATGCCCGCGGCCCCGCACAGCGCCAGCGCCCGGCGTATGTGGAAGCCCTGGCTGACCAGAACCGCCTTGCGCACCCCGAAGATCCGCACCGCGCGCGTGCAGGAATCCCAGGTGTCGAAGCCCGCGAAATCGCTGACGATCCGGTCGGCGGGCACTCCGTGCCGCGTCAGATAGGTGCGCATCGCGTCCGGCTCGTCGTACTCCTGGCGGCTGTTGTCCCCGGTGACCAGCACCACCCGCACCTTGCCCGCCCGGTACAGCTCCACCGCCGCGTCCAGGCGGTGCGCCAGATAAGGGGACGGCTTGCCGTCCCACAGGCCCGCGCCGAAAACCATGGCCACCGGCGCCTCGGGGACGCTGTGGACGTCCCGCACCCGGGGCGTCGCCGAGGCGTACACCCACGTCACCGGCAGCAGGGCCAGCACACAGCCTGCCACCGCCGTCAGCAGCGCCCGCCGCCGCGCCCGTCTCGATCCCGGCAGCCGCAGCCCGCCCCCGAACGCCATACCGATCACTCTCCCCGTTGCCCTGGGACCAACGTCGAAGCCGGCCGGGCGGTTCCCGGGGCAGAGGGGCCGGGGACGGCACGCGCCGGCGGCCCGCACCCGGCGGGGGTGCGGGCCGCCGGCGAGAGCCTCCCGGTCACCTGCCGAGGCCCGGGGGCGACCGGTGGGGGAGAGGTCCCCGGGGGACGCTCAGCGGGCGGCTGCCAGCCGGTCCGCGGGGGCCGGGCGGTTGAAGGACCGGTTGTAGTAGACCAGCGGCTCCCGCTCGCCCGCGTAGGCCACCTCGGCACGGCCGACGAGAATGCTGTGGTCCCCGCCGTCGAGGATGTCGTGCGTGGCACAGGCCAGCCGGGCCGAGGCCCCGGGCAGACCGGGCAGGCCCAGCTCGCACGGCACCATGTCACCGCCCGCGAAACGCTCGGGCGCCGACTTGGCGAAGCGCAGCGCGACCTCGGACTGCTCCTGCGCCAGCACATTGATCATGAAGTGGTCCGCCCGCAGGAACGCCTGATACGTGCTGGCGGACTTGCCGAGGCAGACGAGGACGAGGGGAGGCTCCAGCGACAGCGAGCTGAAGGAGCTGGCGGTGAACCCCCAGCGCTCTCCGGACGGGCCGAGGGTGGTGACCACGGTCACCGGTCCGGGGACCTGGGCCATGGCACGGGTGAAGTCCGCGGGATCGACAGACATCGAAGTCCTAACTCTCCAGGCGAGTTCTCAAAGTGCGATCGGTGGGGGGTCCGCGAGGAAGGGGGCGCGGCCGGCGGGGGACGGCGCGGACGCCGGCCGGCCGCGCCACCCCGGCAGGTGCCCGCCCGGGTCTCAGGCGGGCGCGGGGACCGCTGCCGGCACGGCCGCCGGGCCGTTCTCCACGGGCAGCACGCTCGACTCGGCGTCGAGCCAGATGCCGGTGGGGCTGCCGAAGACGGGGCTCTCCCCGCGGCCGTCCCAGATCACTTCGCCCCGGCGCACGGTGACGTCCGGGCGGCCCGTGAACGTCCAGCCCTCGTACGCCGACCAGCCGCACTTGGCCTGGACGTGCCCCGCGGACATGATCCAGACCGCGTCGGGGTCGAAGAGGGTGAAGTCGGCGTCCAGGCCCGCCACGATCCGCCCCTTGCGGTCGCCGATGCCGAACAGCGCCGCCGGCTGCGCCGAGCCGACCTGGGCGATACGGGTCATCAGCTCGTCGGTGGACAGCTCCGGGTGGCGCCGGCGCATGCCGGTGAAGACCGCGGTGAGCAGCTCCTGCACCCCGGGCAGGCCGGGCGGCGACGCCTGGACGGACCGGGACTTCTCCTCCACCGTGTGCGGGGCGTGGTCGCTGCCGATCGTGGCGACACCGCCCTCCAGGAGCGCGTTCCACAGGTCCCGCTGGTCGTCCAGCGAACGGATGGCCGGGCTGAGCCGGATCCGCGCGCCCAGTCGCTGGGTGTCCGAGGCGGAGAACGACAGGTGGTGGGAGGTGACCTCGAAGGTGATCGGCAGGCCGGCCCGGTTCGCCGCCCGCAGCAGCACGGACTCCTCGGAGGAGGAGACGTGCACGATGTGGACCGACGTGCCGTGCCGGCGGACGAGTTCGACGACCCGGGCGGCGGCGACGATGCCGCCGCTGCGGGGGCGCGAGGGCTCGTAGGCGTCGTACCCCTCCGGCTCGCCGAGGTAGTCGTCGAGGAGGGCGAACACGCCGTCGTCCTCGGCGTGCAGGACCAGCCGGATGCCGCGTTCGGCGGCGATGGCGAAGATCCGGTCCAGGGCCTGGGGATCCCGGATGACGTGCGGCGCGGTGTGGTGCCCGGTCATGAAGACCTTCACCGACGTCGCCTGGCGCGGCTGAAGCCGGTAGAGGTTGTCGATGCTGTCCTCGGTGACACCGAAGTGGAAGCGGTAGTCCACCAGGGACTTGCCGTCGATCATGGCGGCCTTGGCGGCGGCGTCGTCCGGCTCGATCAGCGGGGGCTGGGTGTTGGGCATGTCGATGACCGTGGTCACCCCGCCGGCCGCGGCGGCCCGGCTGCCGTGCTCCCAGTCCTCCTTGTAGAGGAGCCCCGGGGTGCGGAAGTGCACGTGCGAGTCGATCACGCCGGGCAGCAGGTAGCGGCCCTCCGCGTCGATGGTGCGCGCTGCCGCCGGTGTCTCGCCCGGTCCGAGGACGGCCGCTATCCGGCCTTCGGAGACGGCCACGCCGCCTTCCAGCACGCCCTGCGGGGTCACCACCCGGGCGCCGGTGACCACCAGGTCGTAGCCGGCCGCCGCGGGGGCCGTGGTGCGGTCGGGAGTGCTCATCGTCTTTCCGTGCCCTTCGCTCATGCGGTCCACCGGGCGCTCACCAGTTCCCGGCACAGGTCGTTGGTCGGGCCCATGAGCCCGACGGCCCGGGCGTCCTGCGCCAGCTTGTTGAGGGGATGGCTGCGCAGGAACCCGGCACTGCCCAGGAGGCGGAGGGCCTCCTGGCACACCTCCTCCGAGGTGGTGGAGGCGATCAGCTTGCTGTGGAGCGTGGTGATCCCCGGCTCGGCGGAGTCGCGGCGCCCGGCCCGCTCCACCAGGGCGCGGGCCGCCTCGACCCGCGCCGCCAGGTCCACCAGGCGGTACCGGACGGCCTGCTGGCCGGCCAGGCCCCGGCGTTCGGCGTGGGCGAGGGCCAGCCGGTAGGCGGATTCGGCGATGCCCGTCGACACCGCGCCCAGCGTCGCGCCCGATTCCCGCACCCCGGCGATGATCGAGGTCGCCTCGCCCAGCGGGCCGAGCACCGCGCTGTCCTCGACCTCGCAGGCGTGCAGCTCGACGAAGCCGGTCGCGGAGGCACGCATGCCCACCAGGTCCATGCCGGTGTCCGCGACCAGCCCGGGGTTGGCGGCCTCGACCAGGAAGAACGTCTGCCCGTCGCTGCCGTAGGTGCTCTGCTTCCCGCTCGGCTCGGCGGACTGGGCGAGCACGAGGTAGACCTGCGCGAGGCCGGCGCCGGTGGTGAAGGTCTTGGCGCCGTCCAGGCGCCAGCCGCCCTCGACGCGCGTGGCCTTGGTCGCCAGGTTGCGCTTGTCGGCGCCCGCGCCGCTCTCGCTCCAGGCGGAGGCGGCGATCCACTCGCCGCCCGCCAGCAGCGGAAGGTACCGGGCGCGCTGGGCGTCGGTGCCCCACTCGCCGATCCGGGCGCTGACCGCGTAGTGCTGGAAGAGGATGATCGCCATGGACGGGTCCGCCGCGGCCACCAGCTCGATCAGCCGGTTGGTGAGGACGGCGTCGCCGCCCAGCCCGCCGTACTCCTCGGCGACGGCGGCGCCGAGGACGCCGGAGGCGCGCAGTGCGGCGAAGACCTCCTCGGGCAGCTCTCCCGCGGTGTCCGCCGAAGCCGCGGCGCCGCGCAGCACGTCGAGCAGTCCGCTGTACCGGGCGCTGAGCTCCTCGCGGTCCGGTGCGGTGGTCAGACTGTCAGCGGCTGGCATGCGAGGTCCTCCTGGTAGTCGTAGTCGCGCAGTGGGGTGATGCGGGCGGGCCCGGTGAGGTGGGCGAGCTTGCGGCTCACGCTGACCCACTGCAGGAAGTCGCCGTGACCGCCGGCGGGCTCGTCGACCGCCGGGTCGACGGCGGCCCTGGCGGCGGTGTCCCCGCCCGTGGTCCGGATCTCGACGTAGCCGCGGGGGCAGCCGGCCTCGGCGGCGAGACGGGCCGGCACCGTGCCGGGGATGGCCGCCGCGGTGGCCAGGCAGGTGGTTCCCGTCAGCGCCACGCTGGGGTGCCACTTGGGCACGGAGATCGCCCGGACGGCGATCCGGCCCGGCGCGTAGACGCCCAGCGCCGCGATCTTGGGGAAGGTCCCGGACCTGGGCCGGCGCAGCAGGTCCGCCGCGGCCTCCCGGATCGTGAGCAGTTGCTCATACACCGCGTCACCGGCGCCGAACAGCTTCTCCTCGGTGTCCAGGCCCAGGGCCCGCGCGTCGATGAAGACGTAGGGGTTCCCCATGGAGACCAGCGAGGTCTCGTACACCCCGGAGCCGGCGAGCAGCTGATCGGTGGTGCGGCCCGTGAGGAGCAGCTCGCGCAGCCGGACCCGGGTGTCCTGGAGGAAGTGCACGGTGAAGCTGCCGCTGCGCCGCCGGACCTCGTCGACCTCGCAGACCACGTGGTCGCCGTTGTTGAGGACGCGCACGCGCACCCGGCCGCCCGGCGCGAGCCGGGGCAGCCAGCCGCGGTCCTCCGCCGCGACCACGGACGCCAGGATGGAGTGGCCGCAGCTGCCCTGGAAGTCGAACAGGTCGTTGCCGCCGGGCAGCGCCTGGACGAACCGGTAGTCCAGGTCGAACAGGGGGTGGTCGGAGGGCCCGACGATGGCGATCTTGAGGACGTGCTCCTGGCCCGTGTCGGCGAGCCACTCGCGGATGGTGGTCAGCACCGGACGCAGCCGCTCCTCGTCCGGCGGGAGACCGGACCGGTCCAGTACCAGGGTCGGTGTGGGAGCCCCTTCGGCCTGGGCGATGTGCCCGATCACCGGGTCGCTCCGAGCGCTCCGCCGCCGCTGTGCTCGGCGTGGGCCCGGGCCGTCGGCCCGCAGAACTGCTCCAGCCACAGTTCGTGCACGAGCAGCGACCAGATCGCCATCGCCGAGCGGTCCCCGGGGTTGGTGGCCTGGGTGCGGAAGAGCTCGTCCACCCGCTGCGGGTCCAGCTGTCCCCGGCGGCGCAGCCGGTCGGCGGAGAGCATGTCGCGGGCGTAGTCCATCAGCGCCTGGCCCGGCTGGAGCATGGCGGTGATGGGCAGGGTGAACGGCTGCTTGGGCCGGTTGAGCACGGAGTCGGGCAGCAGGCCGGAGGCCGCGTCGTACAGCACCTTCTTGCCCTGGTCGCCGGTGACCTTCAGGGACCGGGGCAGGGCGCGGGCGTAGCGCACCACGCCGGGCTGGCAGAACGGCAGCCGTACCTCGACCGAGGCCGCCATGCTGAGGTGGTCGACGCGCCGCAGGTGGTAGGCGGGCAGCCGGGAGCCGATCTCGAAGTCGGTCAGGGTCTCCATCGTGTCGGCGGTGGAGGCCCGCAGGTGTGCGGCGATGCGGTCGGCGGACGACCCGGAGACGGCCATGAAGGCGCGGTAGTCCGAGGAGTAGAGGCCGTCGCGCAGGGTGCGCGGGACCGCGGCCAGCGCGTTGACGTAGGCGGGGACCCAGTCGGTGCCGGCCGGGGCGTTCACCGCCGCCCTGATCCGGTCGTAGCCGCCGAAGAGCTCGTCGGCCGCGTCGCCGGTGATGGCCACCTTGAAGCCCGCGTCCCGGACGGCCGCGAAGAGGGCGTAGGTGCTCAGGGTGATCGGGTCGGCGTTGGGCTGGCCGAGGTGCCAGACCACGTCCGAGAGCATGCCGGGGAACGACGCCGGGTCGATCTCCACCTGGTGGTGGTGGGTGCCGTTGCGCTCGGCCACCTCGCGGGCGAAGTGCCGCTCGTCCGCCGGCCAGGTGCCGGTGTAGGCGATGTTGAAGGAGTGCAGGTCGGTGACCTTCTCGGCGGCCAGCGCGCTCACGAAGCTGGAGTCGAGCCCGCCGCTGGTGATGGCGGAGACCGGCACGTCGGCCATGGTGAGCCGGTGCACCTCCGTGCGCAGCGTCGAGAGCAGGTGCGCGGCGGCCTCGGCCCCGTCGGTGTGGGCGGCCTGCCCGCCGCTGACGTCGCGGCGCGTGATGCGCATGCCCGCCGACCGGGTGACCCGCACCGTGGCGGCCGGCGGCAGGACCTGGATGCCCTCGAACATGGTCTGCTCGCCGAAGGGGGTCTTGGTCGCCAGGTAGGCGTCCAGGCCGGCCTCCCAGGGCGAGGCCGGGACGTTGCGGAACGACAGCAGAGCGGGGAGCTCGGAGGCGAAGTACAGGTGCCGCAGCGCTGCGTCCCAGTGGTAGTACAGGGGCTTCATGCCCACGTCGTCGGTGGCCAGGACGAGGGTCGGCTCGCCCCGCAGGTCCACGACGGCGACGGAGTACATGCCGTCCAGGTGCTCGGGGAACGCCTCGCCGTACTCGGCGTAGAGGGCCGGGATCACCGAGCCGTCGCAGGAGTCGGCGAAGTGGTGGCCCCTGGCCGCGAGCTTGTGCCGCAGCTCCTGGTGGTTGTAGATCTCGCCGTTGAAGACGACGATGATGTCCTTGCCCAGGGTGTAGGGCTGGTCACCGCCGTCGAGGTCCATGATGGCGAGGCGGTTGTTGCCCAGGGCCCAGCCGGAGCCGAGCACCTGGGTCTGCGCGTCCGGGCCGCCGTGCCGCTGCATGGCGGCGACGGCCTTGAGCTCGTGGGGAGTCGCCTCGGCGTCGAAGTGCCCAAAGATCCTGCACACAGCAGTGATTCACCGTACCTCGGTCGAGACACCGGCGCGCTGGTAGAGCACCGGGTCGAAGGGGGTGGGGCCGCCGCAGGTGGCGAAGCGGGCGGCGGAGGGGTCGTCCTGGGGGTGGCGGGTGCCGTGCGGCACGCCGGGCGGCGCGAAGAGCACGTCGCCGGGGACCGCGTCGTACCAGCGGTCGGCGAGGTAGAGCTGTCCTTCGCCCTCGAAGGCGATGAACGCCTCCTCGCTCTCGGGGTGGACGTGCACGTTGAAGTACTCGCCGGGCTCCATGAAGCCGCAGTGCAGGCACAGTTGGGGGGTCCCGGTGCCCGGCCAGAACAGGAAGTTCATGGTCGCCGTGCGGTCGGCGGCGGCCACCTCGCCGGTGCCGTTGAAGCCGCGCAGCTGGGTCTCCGTGCGCCACAGGTTGGAGAACCGGCGGGGCGCGGTGCCGGGGGTGCGCTCCGGGCGGAGGGTGGTCCGCCAGACGTAGGCGGTCAGTTCACCGGAGGCGTCCGCGGTGAGGGTGTACGGGTCACCGGTCGGCGCGTACACGGCGTCGGAGCGGCGCACGTCCGACTTCTCGTCACCGGAGGTGGCGTGGCCGCCGCCGGCGAAGACGACGATGACGTTCTCCTCCGCGGCCGCGTCCTCGGGGGCCCACCGCGTCCCGGCGGGGATCCGGACCACATCGAGCCGGACGATGTGCGCACCGAGGTGCGGGCCCACGGCGGTCGCCACCGAACAGTTTCCCTCGGTGCGGAATCGGAGTGAGGAGGCACGGATGATTTCCCCTGTGGGTGAACCGGGCATGCTGGATCTCTTTCGGTGAGTATTTCTGTGCTGCGGTGCCGGGTGCGGGAGTCTGCGCAGGTCAGAGATCCGCGGCCAGCCTGCCGCCGCTTCCCCAGTGCGCGGGGCCGACGTCACGGATAACGACGGTGACGGCCTCCAACGGGCATGCGGCGATGCGCGAGACGGTGGCCGAGACCTCTTCGACCAATTCCCGGCGGTCTTTCTCCTGCTTACCACTCCACCAGTCAATGGTGACTACAGGCATTGTTTTATTCCTCTTCCTGTACAGGTCAGCATTCATGCCGAAGGGCATGCGTGAGCAGCCGCGGCGTGAACTCTTGACGTCGTATTGATTCGGGTATCCGGGCAGCCCGGGGCACGGCGGGTGCGGCACCTGGCCGCGCCCGGCCCTCGATCGGCCGTGCGCCGCTCCGCGGGCAGGCCGCAAGGCCCGGCGCCGCGCGGGACGGCGTGAAAGAGAACGTAAAGGGGTAAGGAAAAGGGAAGACGCCCGCTCCACGGCCCTGAGGGCATGGAAAGGCAGTCGTCGGCCCAGGGCGGAGGCCGGATACGGCTCCGCTCTCAGGGGTTAGTGGAATCCGTTCGTCCAGAAATCCTGGAGCCGAACGTGAAGACGTCCTCGTGGAACGCGACGCTCAACCTCGAACCACAAGCGGAAGCCTCTAGCTGGGGAGGGTCCGGCAACGGGCGAGGACGGGGCGTTCAGGACGATACGCGTCACTTGTGTTGATCATGCAGTGCTCCCCCGGTGTTCATCGATGGTGCACGTGGGAAACCTTCCACCACGTTCGCATGGGCGTTTTCCCGCAGCGGCGCTCTGTCCTTCCGGAACCATCCCGGGCCGTGCGGTGCCAACGAAATCCACGACACCATGAAGTCGATCAGCCGCGCAAGTGTTGCCGGGGATTTTGACTGTTCATTAAAGAATAGAAAGCCTAAAAATTATGCAAACCCGGCATACTGTTCTGTGGCCTGTCTCACCAGGGCTCCCCGGTTGACTGGAGAACCTGCTGGCTAAACCCTTCAACTGTGATGCATGCCTCCTGCAGGCTTCTGGACCGATCGGATAAAAATCCGAGCCGCGAACCGGCTTATCGATCCACAATGGGAGCTGTGCGAGCAGTTTCAAAACAGTCGAAAGGGTTGCCATGACCGACCTGGTTCCTCCCCCGGCGCGGCCCGAGCGCGCCGCGGTCCTCATCGCCGGCGGCGGCCCCGTGGGCATGCTGCTCGCCGCCGAACTCGGCATCCAGGGCGTCGGGGCCGTGGTGATCGAACCCCACCGCCGCACCGTGGACACCCCGCGCGCGGGCACGTTGCACGCCCGGACCGTCCAGTCGCTGCTGCGCCGCGACTACCTCCGGCTGTCGCACCCCGGGTCCCTCACGGAACATCGGAGCACCGGGTTCCATTTCGGTGGCATGCCCGTGCTGGAGATCTCGGCGCCCACGGCGGAGGGCCCGCCCCTCCTGGGGCAGCCGCAAGAAGCCCTGGAGCGGGCCTTCGAGAGCCGCGCGCGGAAGGCCGGCGCCGACATCCGGCGCGGACACCGGGTCCAGCACCTGCGGGTCCACGACACCCACGTCGAGGTCGGGATCCGGGCGGACGACGAGGACTACACCATCGAGGCCGGCTATGTGGTCGGCTGTGACGGCGCGCGCAGCACGGTGCGCGAGCAGGCCGGCTTCCCGAGCACCACCTCCGCGCCGACGTTCGACGCGATCGTCGGCCAGGTGCGCCTGCTGGACCCCTTCGCGGTTCCCGGCGGCTGGACCCACACGGCCGAGGGGTGGACGCTGATCAACGTGAACCCGCAGGGGCTCAGCCGGGTGATCACCCACGACTTCTCCCACCCGCTGCCGCCCCGCCGCCGGCCCGTCCTCCTGGACGACCTGCGCCGGACGGCCTCCCGCATCCTCGGCCGTGACGTACCGATGGACCGGCCGGCCCACCTGTCGCGGTTCAGCGACTTCTCCCGGCTGGCGGACACCTACCGCCGCGGCCGGGTGCTGCTGGCCGGTGACGCGGCCCACGTCCACGCCCCGCTCGGCGGGCAGGGACTCAACACCGGTCTCCAGGACGCCTTCAACCTGGGCTGGAAGCTCGCCCTGGCCGCCGGGGGAGAAGCACCGCCCGCGCTCCTCGACACCTACACCGAGGAACGCCGCCCGGTGGCCGAGGCGGTCATCGCCAACACCCGTACGCAGAGCGCCCTCATGCGGCCCGGCCCGGAGTTCGACCCGCTGCGCGCGCACACGGCCGACCTCTTCCGGCTGCCCGAGGTCAACCGCCGGATCGCCGATGTGATCAGCGGGCAGGGCGTGACCTACCCCGCGAAGGGCGCCGGATCACGGTGGGAGGGCGGGTTCCTGCCCAACCACCGCCTGCACACGGACAGCGGCCCCTTCTCCGTCGCGGAGCTGCTCGCCGACGCGCGGCCGCTGCTGCTGCTCACGCCACGGGCCGGTGCCGCGCCGGAGTCGTGCGCGCGGGGCTGGGCGGATCGGCTGCGGGTGGTCCGGCTGACGGACGGGCAGCCGCTGGAGTGGGACGCGCTGCTGTGCCGCCCGGACGGCTACACGGCCTGGGCCGCCCAGGGGGCGGAGAGCGGTCCGGACCGCCTCGCGGCAGCCCTGACCTGCTGGTTCGGGCCGCCGGTCGCGGGCCGGTAGGGGAGGCCCGCCCTGGTCCGGGGGTGACCAGGGCGGGCCCCGCTCCGCGTCAGATGGTCTTGAGCTGGCCGCCGTCGATGACGAAGTCGGAGCCGTTGACGGCCCGGGCCCGGCCGGAGGCCAGCAGGCGCACGATCTCCGCGACCTCCTCGGGCTCGGTCAGCCGGCCGGTGGTCAGCCCGGCGGCGGCCGGGAAGCCCTCCAGGAACTCCTCCAGGGACTTGCCCGAGGCGGCGGCCAGGCCGGCGCCGAAGCCGTCGGAGTCCAGCCAGGCGGGGGTGCGCGTGGGGCCGGGCGAGACGGTGTTGACCCGGACGCCCTTGGGGCCCAGCTCCATGGAGAGGGCCTTGCTCAGGTTGGTCAGCGCGGCCTTCGCGGCACCGTAGTCGGACGTGGGCGGCTGCGGGCCGCGGGCCCGCGCGGAGGACACGTTGACGATCGCCCCCTGGCGCTCGACGAGGCCGGGCAGCGCCGCCCGGATCGTCCGCACCACACCGAAGAAGTTCAGCTCGAAGGTGTGCTGCCACTCCTCGTCGGAAATGGCGCTGAAGCCGCTGGTGCGGGGGGTGAACGCGCCGACGTTGTTGACCAGGACGTCGATGCCGCCGAACTCGGCGGACACCTGCTCGATGAGCTCGGCCGGGCCGGCGGGGGTGGACAGATCGACCGCTACCGGCAGCGTCGCGGCCTCCTTGAGCTCCGGGGTGATCGTCCGGGCCGCCCCGGCCACCCGGAACCCGTCGGCCTCCAGGGCCCGGGCCACGGCCAGGCCGATGCCCTTGCTCGCTCCGGTCACTACGGCTGTCTTTACCGCCATGGTTCCTCCTGATAAGAAAAAATTCGCTGTGCGAAACGTCAGGGTGATAGTCGACAAAGGGGAGTTGCCAAGAAGGCAGGTGCCGAGCAGGCAGCCGCTCGGCGGGCAGTCGCTAAGAAATGCGCCCGCGTGCGTAGTCGTAGGCGCGCAGCAGGATCTGCCAGACGACCTCGATCTCGTCACGGTCGCGCGGGCCGAACACCAGCTGGGTGTTCTGGATGGGGTGGGGTATGCCCCAGCCCGCCTCCGTCACCAGCTTCTTCACGTCCGGGGGCAGCGTCATGTGCAGGCTGCCGTCCTGCGGCGGGTGCTGGTGGGCGAACTCCCGGCTCTGCCTGATGAAGGCGTCGTCCGGCCCCGTCCCGAACTCGGGCGCGAGGTGAATGGCACGGGCCTCGGGGTAGGGCACGTGGGTCGGGGCGAGATAGACGCCGCTCAGCGACCGCATCCGCTGCCAGAGCTCTTCCTGCAGGGGGGTCGGGGCGATCTGGTCCAGCTGGCCATGGGGGACCGGGCCGCGGGTGCGTGGACCGGGACCGGGGCGGTCGGGCAGATTCAGTGTGAACATCTCTTTCCTTCCTCCTCCGCGACGACGGGCGTCACGGCCTTACTTCACGTCCGGGGAGACACCCGCGGCGTGGTACAGCGCCGGGTCGAAGGGGGTGGGGCCGCCGCAGGTGGTGAACGCGGCGGCGTCCGCGCCGGTGTGCGGGTTGCGGGCACCGTGCGGGACGCCGGGAGGGGCGAAGAGCACGTCCCCCGGCTCGACGTCGTTCCACTGGTCGTGCAGGTAGAGCTGTCCTTCGCCCTCGAAGGCGATGAACGCCTCCTCGCTCTCGGGGTGGACATGCACGTTGAAGGTCTGCCCGGGCTGCTGGACGCCGCAGTGCAGGCACAGCCGCGCGCTTCCCGTGCCGGGCCAGAAGACGAAGTTCATCAGCGCGCCGTCGCCCTCGGCGGGCGCCTCGCCGATCCCGGAGAAGGAGCTCAGCTGGACGTCGCTGTCCGTCAGCGCGCCGGCCGTCTTGGGCGAGGCGCCCCGGGGTTCGAGACCCAGCAGCTTGGTGCGCCAGACGTACGCGGTCAGCCCGTTGTCGTCCGCGGCCAGTTGCAGGGTCCGCCCGGTGGGGGAGTGGAGGGCCGATCCCCGGCGCAGCGCGGTGCGTTCGCTGGTCACGTCGCCGTGCCCGGACCCTTCGAAGATGACGACGACGTTCTCTTCCTCGAAGGCCCAGCCCAGGCTCCAGACCGCGTTGGGGGCCACCTCCACCACGGTGAGGATGACCTTTTCGGCCCCCATGGCGGGGCCGACGGGCTCGGCCACCCGGCCCCAGTCGAATGCCGCGAACGTGAATTCACTGCGGCGGATTATTCGCCCCTTGGTCGAACTGGAAAGCATGCGGAAAACTCCTTCGCCGATGACCGTGCCATTCGTGGAGGTATGCCGGGACGTGCGTGGGCGCCGGAACGCGACCGCCTTGCCGGGGCGGACCCGGGGCGTGCGGGACGGGGACAGCGGGGGCGCGCCGGGGCGGCCCCGCTCTCGCGGTGCTTCAGCCGCGCGGGCTCATTCGCCCGGGAGGGCTGCGAGCGCCGAATCGACGATCGAGGTGAGGAGCTTCCTGTCCGGCATCGACATGCTCATCACCCGCAGCCCCTGCACCATGGTGGTGAGGAAGCCCGCGAGGCTCTCGACGTCGGTCTCCGAGGGGATCTCGCCGACCGCGCGTGCGGAGTGCAGGGTCGAGGCGAAGGCGGCCTGGGTGGCCGTGATCGCGTCCTGGGCGATGCGGGCCGTGGCAGTGTCGTGCGCCGACCGCTCCACGATCGCGCCCACCAGCAGACAGCCGGGGCGCTCCCCCGCGGCCAGTGATTCGTCGATCCGGTCGAGCAGCAGATCGCGGACGGCCTGCCGCAGCGGCACCCGGCGCGAGAGCTGGTCCCGCAGGTGATGCATCGTCACATCGACGTACTGCCGCAGCGACCGCTCGTAGAGCTCCTGCTTGCTGCCGAAGGCCGCGTAGAGGGACCCCCGGCCCAGGCCGGTGGTCTCGCACAGATCCGTGACGGACGTGGCCTCGTATCCCTTTTCCCAGAACAGCTCCATCACCTTGGACAGTGCGTCGGCGGTGTCGAAGCCGCGTTGTCTCGCCATGGCTCAAAGGTAGGGATCAAGGATCGATCGGTCAAGTATTCCGAGCTGTTGCTCATGTGACTGAAGGCCATATCGCCCTGATTGTTCGGGTAATTGGGCACTCCTGCGGGCCTTGCCGAGGGATTTAACGGGTCGTGGCAAGGTTTTAGTGGACCGAACGATCCAGTTCGGGTAGCGTCATCGCCGCACTGTCGGACTGCCTTGTGCGCGGCGGCTCCCGCCGCGGACGGTGTACGGCCGGGCCCCGAATCCCGCACGCGTCCGCGGCGGCCGCCGGCGGGCGAGGGCCGTGAAGAGCCGTCGGAACCGACCCCGGCCGAGCAGGTCAACGCTCCGCGTTCGCCCCTGAGGGCGCTCTCCTCATCCGCCTGGAGGACTCACCATGCCAATCGCCTTGTTCGTCCTGGGGCTGACCATCTTCAGCCTCGGGACCACCGAATTCATGATCGCCGGGTTGCTCCCCGAGCTCTCCGAGGCGTTCGACGTCTCGATCCCCGCCGCGGGCATGCTCATCTCCGCCTTCGCGGTCGGCGCGGCGGTCGGCGCGCCGGCGGTCGCGCTGGTGGCCTCGAAGGTGCCCAAGAAGGCCACCCTCGTCACCCTGCTGGTGGTGTTCCTGGCGGGCCAGGTGCTCGCCGCCACCGCACAGAGCTACAACGTCCTGCTGGTCGCCCGCGTGGTGACCGCGGTGGTCCAGAGCGCGTTCTTCGGCATCGGCGCGGTCGTCGCCGCGGATCTGGTGCCGCCCGCCAAGCGGGCCAGTGCCATCGCGATCATGTTCGGTGGCCTCACCCTGGCCACGATCGCCGGCGTCCCGCTCGGCGCCTTCCTCGGGCAGCACTGGGGATGGCGGGCCCCGTTCTGGGCCGTCACCGCACTCGCCCTGCTCGGCCTGGTCGGCGTCATCACCCTCATCCCGCACCAGCCCCGGGACGAGAGCGCGAGCATCCGCGACGAACTGGCCGCGTTCCGCAACGGCAAGATGTGGCTGGCCCTGGCCACCACGGCGTTCAGCCAGGCCGCGCTCTTCGGTGCCTACTCCTACATCACCCCCCTGCTGACGGACATCACCGGCTTCTCCTCCGGGGTCGTCCCCATCCTCCTGGTGCTGTTCGGCGTCGGCACCCTCTGCGGCAGCTTCCTGGGCGGCCGGTTCGCCGACCGGAACCTGATGCGGACCCTGTGCGTCGGCATGGTGCTGCTGGGCGTGATCCTCGCCCTGTTCTCGGCCACCGCCCACAACAAGCCGCTGATGGTCATCACCCTCATCGTCTTCGGCGTCGCCGGCTTCCTCATCAACCCCGGCCTGCAGACCCGCGTCCTCAACGAGGCCGGCGGCGCGGCCACCCTCGCCAGCGCGGGCAACATCTCGGCCTTCAACATCGGCAACGCCGCGGGCCCCTGGATCGCGGGCCTCGCCATCAGCGGGGGTTACGGCTATCTGTCCCCCAGCTGGGTCGGGGCGGCGTTCGCGGTCCTCGCGCTCGGCACGGCACTGCTCGGAGCGAGCCGTGACAGGGCGGGCCGCGGGGCGACCGGGGACGGCCGCCCGGCCGCCACGGGGGAAGCGGTGCTGGTCACGGCCGACTCCTCCCCGGTGAAGGGCTGACGGCCCGCCCGCCGCGCCGGGCGTGTGCCGTCCGGCTGCGGGGCGGCGGGAAGCGGGGCCGGGCCCTCGCCCGGCCCGGGGCCCCGCCCCGCGCGGGGAGCGCGTCGTCGCTGGGCGGTCGCTGCCCATGACGACCGTCGCCGGGCACGGCGTCGTACCCGGCCCGGCGTGAGGCGAGTTCCGGGTGCGGCGCTTCGTCAGGACGGCCTGAGCTGCGTGCCGTCCGGCTGTGGGGCGGCGGGAGCGCATCCGGCGGCCCGCGCGCCGGCCCGGGGTCCGGCCCCGGTCCGTGTCCTTCCCGGTGTGCCGGGGGCCGGCCCGCGCGGCCCGGGTGCGGTGCCCCGGCAGGACCGCCCGGGCCGCGTGCCGTCCATCTCCCGGGCGGCAGGGGCGCGCCCGGCCCGGGGCCCGGTCCCGGGCCGCCGGGGCCCCGCCCCGCGCGGGGCGGCGCGTCGTCGCCGCTGTCACACCCGGCGGTTACCGTCGGGGGTATGAACGGCACAGCACGGACCGCAGGGGAACAGGATCAGCCCGGCCTCGCCGGATACGACGCGTCGGACCTGGAGCGCTGGGCGCCCGAGCCCGACAAGCGCCCGGGGCGCACCGCCTTCCAGCGTGACCGGGCCCGCGTCCTGCACTCCGCCGCGCTGCGCCGCCTCGCCGGGAAGACGCAGGTCGTCACGCCGGGCGTCAGCGGCCAGGCGTGGGACGCCAGCCCCCGCACCCGGCTGACGCACTCTCTGGAGTGCGCCCAGGTGGGCCGCGAGCTCGGCGCGGCCCTCGGCTGCGACCCCGATCTGGTGGAGGTCGCCTGCCTCGCGCACGACCTCGGCCACCCCCCGTTCGGCCACAACGGCGAGCACGCGCTCAACGAAGTCGCCGAGCCCTGCGGCGGGTTCGAGGGCAACGCACAGTCGCTGCGGCTCCTCGCCCGCCTGGAGCCCAAGCGCTTCGTGACCCGCGTCGGCAGCGGCGAGCTGTTCAGCGTCGGCCTCAACCTCACCCGGGCCGCCCTCGACGCCGCCACCAAGTACCCCTGGACACGCGGCGGCCACCCCAGCGACCCCTCCTCGGCGAAGTTCGGGATCTACGAGGACGACGTCCCCGTCTTCCGCTGGTTCCGCCAGGGTGCCCCCGAAGGCGGGCAGAGCTTCGAGGCCCAGGTGATGGACTGGGCCGACGACGTCGCCTACTCCGTCCACGACGTCGAGGACGGCCTGCACGCCGGCCACCTCGACCCCAACTGCCTGCTCGCCGAGCCCGAGCGCCGCGAAGTGTTCGCCGTCGCCGGCCGCCGCTACGCCCCCGGCGCGGAGCCCGCCGAGCTCGCCGAGGCCCTCGACCGCCTCCTCGAACAGCAGTGGTGGCCGCACGGCTACGACGGCTCCGCCGTGGCCCAGGCCCGGCTCAAGGACGCCACCAGCCAGCTCATCGGCCGGTTCTGCCTCGCCGCCGAATCCGCCACCCGCGCCGCCTACGGCCCCGGCCGGCTGACCCGCTACCGGGCGATGCTCGTCGTCCCCCGCGAGACCCGGCTCGAATGTGCCGTCCTCAAGGCCGTCGCCGACCGCTACGTCATCCAGCGCGAGGACCAGGAGAAGCTCCGCGCCGACCAGCGCGTGGTCATCGCCGAGCTCGCCGAGGCGCTGATCGCCCGGGCCCCCGACGGCCTCGACCCCCAGTTCCGCTCCCTGTACGCGGAGGCCGCCGACGACGCGGGGCGGCTGCGGGCCGTCGTCGACCAGATCGCCTGCCTCACCGACGTCTCCGCACGCTCGCTGCGCGCCCGGCTCACCGAAGGGCGGTCCGTGGCAAAAGGGTGACCGAATGTCCACAGGATCGGGGTACGCACCCCGCACCATGCGGGTACTACCCGTCCGGGGTAGTCCCTCTTCCGGCCGTCGGCTCCGTGCGGGACCCTCTGCACGGGCGTTTTCGACCGGGGGCGGTTAGCGCAGACGCACTGCGTGGCAGCGAGGAGGCAGCAAGTGGTCGACGCACACCAGACGTTCGTCATCGTCGGAGGAGGTCTGGCCGGCGCGAAGGCCGCGGAGACCCTCCGCGCTGAGGGCTTCAGCGGCCGGGTGATCCTCATCTGCGACGAACGGGACCACCCCTACGAGCGGCCGCCGCTGTCCAAGGGGTACCTCATCGGCAAGGACGACCGCGACAGCGTCTTCGTCCACGAGCCGGCCTGGTACGCGCGCGCCGACATCGAGCTCCACCTCGGGCAGCCCGCCGTCCACCTCGACCGCGAGGCCAGGACGGTCCGCCTCGGCGACGGCGCCCTCATCCACTACGACCGGCTGCTGCTGGCCACCGGCGCCGAACCCCGCCGCCTGGACATCCCCGGCACCGGCCTCGCCGGCGTCCACCACCTGCGCCGCCTCGCTCACGCCGAGCGGCTGCGCGGCGTCCTCGCCTCCCTCGGCCGCGACAACGGCCACCTCGTCATCGCCGGCGCCGGCTGGATCGGCCTGGAGGTCGCCGCCGCCGCCCGCGGGTACGGCGCCGAGGTGACCGTCGTCGAGGCCGAGCCCACCCCCCTGTACGGCGTCCTCGGCCCGGAGCTCGGCCAGCTCTTCACCGACCTGCACGCCGAGCACGGCGTCCGCTTCCACTTCGGCGCCCGCCTCACCGAGATCGCCGGCCACGACGGCATGGTCCTCGCCGCCCGCACCGACGACGGCGAGGAGCACCCCGCCCACGACGTCCTCGCCGCCATCGGCGCCGCGCCCCGCACGGCCCTGGCCGAAGCGGCCGGCCTCGCCCTGGTCGACCGGGCCGACGGCGGCGGCATCGCCGTTGACGCCTCCCTGCGCACCTCCGACCCCGACATCTACGCCGCCGGTGACGTCGCCGCCGCCGAGCACCCCTGGCTGGGCACCCGGCTGCGCGTGGAGCACTGGGCCAACGCCCGGGGCGAGGGGCCCGCCGCCGCCCGCGCCATGCTGGGCCAGGAGGTCGCCTACGACCGGGTGCCGTACTTCTTCTCCGACCAGTACGACGTGGGTCTGGAGTACTCCGGCTACGCGCCCCCCGGCAGTTACGACCAGGTCGTCTGCCGCGGCGACCTCGGCAAGCGCGAGTTCATCGCCTTCTGGCTGTCCGAGGGCCGGCTGCTCGCCGGGATGAACGTCAATGTGTGGGATGTCACGGACACCGTCCAGCGGCTGATCCGCTCCGGCGCCCGCCTCGACGCCAACGCCCTCGCCGACCCGGGCGTCCCCTTGGAATCCCTGCTGCCCTGACGGCGCACGACGGCCTCGGCCGGCGGGGTGCGGGGGTGCACCACCGCTGCGCGGCGGTGTCCTCAAACGCCGGACGGGCTGGTTTCGGCTGAGCGAATACGAAAACAACACAACCGGCGCGTTAGTG